>DAHVFB010000116.1 GCA_027317185.1 Deltaproteobacteria bacterium | reverse complement strand
CGCCCTACCCGATGCGGTCGATAATAGCTTCGACGGTTGACACTGAAATGATTCGGCGCGCATAAAAATTGTTAATCAAACTGTTACGCGGGAGAGACCATCATTCCAGAAATCAAAATCGTCAATCCGGATACGCTCGGAAAGCCGCTTGGGCAATACTCGCAAATGACCCGGGTCAAAGCCTCCGAATTTCTCTTCATCGCGGGTCAGGTTGCGAGCGACAAAGCCGGCAACGTGATTGGCGCCGAAAATTTCGACGCGCAGTGCGGACAGGCCTTCGCGAATATCGAAGCGGCGCTTAAATCCGCCGGCGCCGGATGGGAAAGCGTCGTGCAATTCACCACCTACCTGGTGCATTCTCAAGACATTCCCAAATTTATGAAGTTCAGATTGCGCGAATTCCCCAGGATGTTTCCCAACGGCGCCTATCCGCCCAACACGCTCTTGATGATCGATCGTCTGGTCGGCGAAGCTTTTCTGATCGAAGTGCAGACCGTCGCGGCGCTGTGATTCCGGACGCTGGCTCAGGTAAAGAACGGCACATACGAGTAGTTGCCGCGCACCACGCATTCGCCGACCAGCTTCGCTTTGTAATCGATCGGGTCGTGCACCGTGATCGTGCGCACATCGCGCAGGAAGCGATCCAGATTTTCCTCGCGCAAGGTGGCTCGCGCGCCGCAGATTTTGAACAGTTCCGTGCTGACCCGCAGCGCGGTCTCGGTGGTCACCAATTTGGCCTGCGCCACCTTCGACATCGCCTCGACCCGCAGTTGCATCAGCTCTTCGCGCGGCAGTTTCTCCCGCATCGCGCAGGCGTGATCGATAAACCGCGCCGCCTCGCGCACCAGCATCTCGCTGGCGGACAGGTACGATTTCATGATTCCCAATTCGCGCAGAATATAGGGATCTTCCGCCGCGGCGCCGACATTGGAACTCGGAAAGGGACGAGTCTTGGTCTTGATGTACTCAACCGCATGATTAAAGGCGGACATCGCAGCGCCCAGCGGGATAGCGGTGAAGGCGGTCTGAAACATCGGACCGAAAAGCTGATCCGGCTCCAACGTGCGCGGATCGGTGGTCGCAGGCACCACTCGTTCCATCGGCACGCGAACATCCTTGAACTCCACCGAACCGCTCCAGGTGGCCTGCATCCCCATCGCGTCCCAATCGTCGAGCACCGTCAACCCCTGGCTCCGGGTCGCGACGAAGCAGCTCGCGGCGCCCCCCTCCATCACGGCCGGCACCCACAGGATATCGCTGGCGATCGCGCCGGTGGCGAAAAACTTTTTCCCGTTGATCAATACCGCCTTGCCATTCTCAATCGGCGTGAAGGTGGTTTCGTAGGCCAGCACGCCCTTGGAATGTTTTTCCGATCCGGCGGCGGTGATGTAGGTATGATGAGTCAATATCTCGTAGTAGAGCGTCTCCCGCAATTCCTGCTTCGGCACCCGCGACACAATGTCTTTTGTAATGATCGCGTGTTCCGCGTACATGTGCGCGATCGAGGGGTTGCCCTGGGCCAGAAGCGAGACCGTCTCGATCAGATCGGAGAAAGAAAAATCGACCCCCCCGAAAGCGGCCGGCACGGCCGAGATCAGGAGTCCGCTGGCCTTCAGCCTGGCCATCTCCTGATGCGGAAAAGTACGCTGCAAGTCGTGCAGCGAATGAGTTTTAGCGAACTCCGCCGACAAATCGCGGACGGTGGCCAGCAGTTGCTCCTTGCTGTAATTGGTTCGAGAGCTTTTCGCCTGCACTGCGAGTCCTCCTGCGGTTGGCGTCGTCCAGCAACTGACTTCGCCGATATACCATACGCCGCGCCTTTTGCGAATTTGTGATCTTTTCGCCGGCCTCCTTTTGCGATCCTCCGGCCGCCGGCAAAAGCGCAAAATCCTTGCCCAAACGACTGACTGGCGGATAAGAGAGCCAACCGGTATCATACGGCTCGCTGGAAAAAGTTCTTCTCCCGCAATCAGGTGAAGCGAACCGTATGCGCGAAATCGACGGATTCGGTCCGGTCCAGGCGCCGCCAGGCGGCGGGGCCAGTCTTCGCAACGGAACTGACGATTCGCGCGAACGCGGCAAGGGCGGCGCGAATCCTGACTCGACCGTTTTTAGCTGGCCGAACCGCGGCCAGGATCCTGCGCTCGCCGCACCGGAGCTTTATCTAAATCGCGAACTGACCTGGCTGGCGTTCAACCGGCGGGTGTTGAGCGAGGCCGAGGATCCGCGCAATCCGCTACTCGAGCGTCTCAAGTTCCTCGCCATCACGGCCTCCAATCTGGACGAGTTTTTCATGAAACGGATCGGCGGGCTCAAGCAGCAGGCCGTCGCCAACGTGCATCAGTTGACGCCTGACGGGCGCACGCCGCAGCAACAGATCCGCGAATGCCATGCGGAGATTCGGGTGCAGGAGCAGCGCCAGCGCGAGATCATGCTGGAGCTGTTCGCGGCCTTGAAGCTGCATGGAATCGCCGTCGCGCCTTACGATGAACTGTCGGCGGACGAGCAGCGCATCATCCGCGAATACTACTTTGAGAATATTTTCCCGCTGGTCACGCCGCTCGCGATCGATCCGGCGCACCCATTTCCATTTGTATCTAATCTTTCCCTTAACCTGCTGGTAACGGTGCGCGGATCGGACAATGGCGAGACCTCGCTGGCGCGGGTCAAGGCGCCGTTGGGATCGGGGGTGCGGCGTTTCATTCGAATCGGCGATAGTCATCGTTTCGTGGCGCTCGAAGATGTGATCGCGCACAATCTCGACCTGCTGTTTCCGGGCCTCGAGGTGGCCTCGTGCGAGCTGTTCCGCGTAACCCGCAATGCCAACACCGAGCGGGCGGAGGAGGAAGCCGACGATCTGCTGGCATTGATTGAGACCGAGTTGCGCGATCGCCGTTTCGCACCGATCGTGCGGCTCGAAGTGGCGCCCAACATCGACCCGCTGCATCGCGGTATGCTGGCGGCGGAACTCGGCCTCGACGAGCGCGCCGATGTGTTCGAGGTCGAGGGACTGTTCGAGGAACGCGATCTGATGGAGATCGCCATGCTTGACGTTCCCGCGCTGCGCGACCCGCCGCATCATCCCGCGGATCAGCCTCAATTGCTGGAGACCACCCGCAACATTTTCCATATCATCCGCGATGCCGGCGCAATTCTGCTGGCCCATCCCTATGAATCGTTCTCGACCTCGGTCGAACGATTTCTGCGCGAGGCGAGTGTCGATCCCAAGGTGCGCGCGATAAAGATGACGCTGTACCGGACCTCGGAAAGCGGGCGCGTGCTCAGCTATCTGTGCGATGCGGCGCGCAATGGCAAGCAGGTGACGGTGGTGGTCGAAATCAAGGCGCGCTTCGATGAAGAGGCCAATATCCGCTTCGCTGGCCGCCTGGAGCAGTTCGGTATCCACGTTATTTACGGAGTCATCGGGCTGAAGACGCACTGCAAGACGATTCTGGTGGTGCGGCAGGATTACAATGGCTTGCGCCGCTATGCGCATATCGGAACCGGCAACTATCATCAGGATACCGCGCGGCTGTATGCGGATTTTGGCCTGCTCACGGCCGATGAAGCGATCGGCCGCGATCTAACCGAACTCTTTAACTTCCTGACCACCGGCTATCGGCCAAAGCGCCGGTACCAGAAGATCATTCCGGCGCCGGTTTTTCTGAAACAGGCGCTAATCGACAAAATCGCGCGCGAAGCCGATCTGCAATCGACCGATCCGGCCTACGCCGGACTGATCCAATTGAAAATGAATGCGCTGGAGGATCCCGATATCACGCGCGCCCTCTATCAGGCGGCGCGTACCGGCGTGAAGATCGACTTGATTGTGCGCGACACCTGCCGTTTGCGGCCCGGTCTCGCCGGTTTGTCCGAAAATGTTCGGGTCGTAAGTATTGTCGGGCGGTTTCTCGAACATGGCCGTATCTTTTATTTCCGCAATGGCGGCGACGAGGAATATTTTATCGGTTCGGCTGATTGCATGACGCGCAACCTCGAGAGCCGGGTTGAAGTGATGGTTCCGATCGAGGTCCCGGCTCTGCGCAAGGAATTGCGCACCGTGATCGATTGTCAGCTCAAGCCGAATCGATGCCAATGGCAGATGCAGGCGGACGGCAGCTATATCCGCAGCTCCGCCGTCGAAGGTAGCCAGCGGTATCTGATCGATCTGGCCGAGCAAGGCCGGCTTCAGCGCCGACGACGACGCGGATACGCGCATCTCGCCGTTCACCGGCCCGAAGGCGCCTGACTCGAACCGCTGGCCATTGGAAGACCATACATGCGTATAAAACCGATCGACGCCGCAGAAGCCCCGCCCGAGGTAAGGGAGTTGTACCGCCGCGCGGAAGAGTTGCTCGGCAGCGTGCCTGCGCCGCAGACCGTGATGGCGCAGGTGCCCCCGTTGCTGATGGCGGCGAATCAATTGGGCGCGGCCATTTCGGGATCGAAGGTTGTGGCGCCGCGGCTCAAGACCCTCGCCTCGCTACGTGCGGCGCAAATGGCAGGTTGCCCTTTTTGAATCGACATCCATGCTGCCGTGGGCAGAGCACAGGGCATCAGCGAGGAGCAATTCGAACAGGTTGCCGGGTTTGAGAGCAGCGATGCGTTCGACCATCGTGAAAAGACGGTGATGCGTCTGGCCGAAGCGATGACCGCGACGCCGGTGACGATCCCCGATTTGCTTTATTCCGAGCTGTGCAACTTGTTTAGCGAGCCGGAAATTGTTGAATTGGCGGGGGCCATCGCGCTGGAGAACTTCCGGGCGCGTTTCAACCGGGTGTTCGAGATCGATAGTCAAGGTTACTGTGCGCTGCCTCCCGATCATCCGGTGCGCCAGGCCGGTTGGCACGAGTAGTCAATTCTTCGTACCCGGACACCGTGAAGCTGCGGCGCGCGACGGACGAAGATAATTCTGAAATCCATAAGGGAAACGGTTTTAGAGTGAAAGCGATCAGATCTAAATTTCCAGTCGATCGGACTGCCAAACGCGCTGCGCTGCTGGCCGAGGTCGAAAAGGTGCGCGATGTAATCGCAGCCGGCTCCGCCGAAGCGGACAAAATGCGCACCCTGCCCTCAGCCTCGGTTGCCGCGTTGCGCGAAACCGGGATCATAGCACTCAAAACTCCGATGGTACTCGGCGGCGCCGAAGCCGACCCGATCACGCAGATGGATGTGATCGAGGCAGTTTCTTATCTCGATTCCTCGGCCGGATGGTGGCTGTTCGTGGGCGCTGCCACGATGGGCGTAAGCGGAGCATTCCTGCCCGATGCGGGCGCGGAGCAGATTTACTCTGAGGATCATTATCCAACCTTTTGCGGCGGCGGCGGTTTCGTTCCCGGCCTGATGGTGCCGGTTAAGGGTGGTTATCGTTTGACCGGACGATGGTCGTACGGCAGCGGAATTCGGCACGCTGAATGGATTGCAGTGCCGAGCGCGATCGCGGGTAGCAGCGATCCGCACGACCTACGCTTTTGTATCTTTCCCGCCAGCAAGGCCGAGATTATCGACAACTGGTATGTCATGGGTTTGCAGGGAACCGGCAGTTGCGATTACGCGGTGAAGGAGCTTTTCGTTCCGGAAGAGTTCACGCATCGATTGCCGGGGTTTAGCGAGCCCAGGCGTGGCGGACAGCTTTATCGGCTGGGATTCCCAGCCTTCATCGCCAACGAGAACGCCGCATTTGCAATCGGCGTCGCGCGCCGCGCGCTTGACGAGGTGGTCGCCCTCGCCATTACCAAAAGCCGTGGCTTTGTGAAGCGTGTAGCACTCGCCGATCGCGCCGTTTTTCAGCGTGCAATAGGCGAAGGTAACCTGCGCCTGCGCGCCGCCCGCGCGCTAATGGTTGAAATGTATGAAAAGGCCTGGGCGACGGTATGCGCGGGCGACAGCCTCGAACCTCGGACTCATGCTGAATTGCGGGCCGCCGGCTCTTTGATAATCGACGTTGCACGTGAGGTTACGGCTGACGTTTTCCGCTACGCAGCCGGATCTGCGCTACGTTCGGACCACGTCGTGCAAAAATGCCTGCGCGATCTTCAAGCCGCAAGTACGCATTGGGTTATAAGCGATACCTCTTACGAAAACCTTGGGCAGTTCATGCTGGGCCTGCCCGGCGCCGATCCCATGAACTAACCGCTCGGCGGCATACCCCTTGCCCCCTAGCCGACCGCGAACTGCTATGATTATCCGAGAGGAAGGCTTGGGGAGTTCATTGTGAAGCAGGCTTCGGTTTATATCCTTGGGGGGGCGCAGAGCGATTTCGCCCGCAATTGGAACCGGGAAGGGATTCATTTTTCGTTCGTGATGCGCGAGACGATTCTCGATGCGCTCGATGCGGCAAAGCTGCAACCGCGCGAAATCGGCACCGCGCATATCGCGAACTTTGCGGCGGAACTCTACACTAAACAGGGGCAACTTGGAGCCTTTTTCCTTGAAGCCGATCCGTCCTTTCATGGCCTACCGACCAGCCGTCATGAAGCGGCCTGTGCATCGGGGTCGATTGCGATTCTGGCGGCGGCGGCCGATATCGAAGCTGGCCGCTACGACGTGGCCGCGGTGGTCGGAATCGAACAGATGAAGACCGTGGATAGCGTCACCGGCGGCGACTTTCTAGGGACCGCCGGATGGTATGAGCGGGAATGCAAGGGCAAGGACTACTCATTTCCAAGCCTGTTCGGCCGGTTGGGCGAGGAATACGACCTGCGCTTCGGTCTCAAAGACGAATATCTCGCGCACATCTCGAATTTGAATTTCGCCAACGCCAGACGAAACCCGCTGGCCCAGACGCGTAACTGGCCTGCGCCGCAAAACGACCCGCAGCAGGCCGGCAAGATGGAGCAGCCGATCGCCGGTCGTATTAAAGTGCGCGATTGTTCGCAGGTGACCGACGGAATCGCCGTGGTATTCCTTGCTTCCGCTAAATTCGCCGCTGATTATGCCCTGCACCGGCATATCAGTCTCGACTCTGTGCCGCGGATCCTCGGATGGGGCCATCGCACAGCGCCGATCGAATTCGACGCAAAGATGGCGGAGAGCCGAGACCATCAATACATATTGCCGCATACCCGCCAGGCGATTTTAGATTCGTTCCGGCGCGCGGGTATCGGCTCAGCGATGGAACTGTCGGGAATCGAGACTCACGATTGCTTCACCACCTCCGAATACATGGCGATCGATCATTTCGGCATAACCCGGCCGGGCGAATCCTGGAAAGCGATAGAAGATGGGACCATCGAGTTCAACGGCAAGCTGCCGATCAATCCAAGCGGCGGCTTGATAGGCGTCGGCCATCCGGTGGGTGCAACCGGCGTCCGGCAAATGCTGGACGCTTACCACCAGGTGACGGGAAGCGCGGGCCGTTATCAGGTCGAGGGAGCCGAAAAGTTCGGAGTTCTGAATCTCGGCGGCAGCGCCACCACCAGTTGCGCGTTCGTGGTCGGCCCCTGATCAACGTTCGCACGATTTTCGTTTGGAAATTGCGACGCACGATGGAAGATCATGCGTGTCGTTGATGGGAAATTGCGCGCAGCGAATCTCGCCGCCGCAACCGTGCATAATCGCCGGTGTAGATGGAAATGAGCTAAACGTAGTAGTCATGAACAACATCGGTTGATCATGGGATCGGCGTAGTCGTTACCGGACATCATTGAAGCGGAGAGCATCATGCGCAATTTCGACGAGA
This sequence comes from Deltaproteobacteria bacterium, assembly GCA_027317185.1. Lineage (GTDB taxonomy): Bacteria > Desulfobacterota > Binatia > Binatales > Binataceae > JAJPIG01. The sequence continues at coordinate 5,048 of DAHVFB010000116.1, read as the reverse complement.
ACAGCATCACAGAAGCGGTACTTCAGCGGTTTGCCGACTGCCCCGATCCCCGGGTCAAAGAGATCAGCGGCGCGCTCGTGCGGCATCTGCATGATTTCGTCCGCGAGATTCAGCCCACGGAAGAGGAATGGGCCTATGCCATCGATTTTCTGACCCGCGCCGGTCAAAAATGCGATGACAAGCGGCAGGAGTTCATCCTGATGTCTGACGTGCTCGGGGTCTCGATGCTGATCGATGCGATCAACCACCCGCCGATGGAAGCTGTCACAGAGAGCACCGTGTTCGGGCCTTTCCATGTGAACAACCCGCCCAAGTTCGAATTGGGAGACAATCTTGCCGGCGCGATGCAGGGCGATCCGATGTACGTCGAAGGCACCATCAGTTCTCCCGGCGGAGCCAGACTGGCCGGCGCGGAGGTCGACATTTGGCATTCCGACGGCATCGGCAACTACGACGTGCAACAACTCGACAAGCTCGGGGGCTTCGGCGGCCGTGGCGTCATGAAGACCGACGCGGAGGGCCGCTTCCGTTTCTGGACCATCAGACCGGTCTATTATCCGGTGCCTACCGATGGCCCGGTGGGAGAGTTGTTGCGCGCCCAGGGACGTCATCCTTTCCGCCCGGCTCATCTCCATTTCATGCTTAGCGCGCCGGGACATGAGCGGCTGGTCACCCATATCTTTGCGGAGGGCGATAAATATATCGATTCCGATGCGGTGTTTGGGGTCAAGGATTCGCTGATCAGAACTTACGTACTGAAGCCGGCCGGTACGGCGCCCGATGGCCGCAAGATGGACAAACCTTATTACTACGTCGATTACGATTTCGTGCTCAGGCCGCTCGCCGCTTCGCGTCAAGCATCGTCGGCGCGTAACCGAACCGATGCTGCAAGCGCCTCGATTTCCTACATTCCCAAATAGGCGGCACGGTTACCTACAACCAAAAACGGCGCCGATCTAAAATCGGCGCCCTTTTAATTGAACAAATCGGCGTTTTAAGGTTCGATACCGATCGGGAGGATTTCGGATGGACGTCGGAATATTTTCTGAGCTTCAATGTGCATCCGATCTGGCCATTACCACTGCATATCGCCAGATAATCGATCAGGCGGAACTGGCGGACCAGATTGGCTTCAGGTCGATGTGGCTGGCGGAGCTTCATTTCACGCGCGCTTTTTCTGTGATGCCGGCGCCGCAATTGGTCGCGGCGGCGATCGCCGCGCGCACCCGCCGGTTGCGGCTAGGGATTGGCGTTTACATCCTGCCTGTTCATCATCCGCTGCGATTGGCCGAGGAGGCCGCCGCGCTTGATATCCTGAGCGAGGGGCGGCTGGAATTCGGGGCAGGCCGGGGTCATCCGTTCACGCGGGTTTATGAAGGTTTCGGCGTCCCGGCCGATCAAAGCCGCGAACGCTTCGACGAATGCCTCGAGATCGTGCGCCGCGCATGGACCGAACCCCGCCTGAGCTTCAAAGGCAAGTTCCACTCCTTCGAAAATGTCGAACTGGTACCCAAGCCGGTCCAGAAACCATATCCGCCGATCCATGTCGGCGCCGTCAGTCCGCCATCTTTCATCAGCGCCGGCGAGCAGGGCTTCAACGTCATGTGCCCGGCGCAGGTGGTGCCGGTTCCCGCGATAAAAGAGATGATTGCGAGCTATCGCGACGCGGCGCGCCGCGCGGGCCATCCGCAGTCATCGCTACGCGTTTCCCTGTTGCTACCGGTGTTCGTGGCGCGCACCCGCGCCGAGGCCGAAGAAATTCCGCGCCACGGTATCATGTCCTATTACGAAGCCACCGGCCGGCTGATGCAGGAATTATTGCGCGAGCGCGGTTTATCGGATCAGTTCACAGTTTACAATCGAGTCAATGAGTTCATGGGATCGCTGACTTACGAGGGGGTTTTGCGTAATCACGCGGTCTTTGGCGAACCGGAGGCGGTTCGCGATCGCCTGATCGAGATGAGAGATGAACTCGGACTGGACGAAGTATTGGCTTGGATCGATATTGGCGGAATCGATCACGAAGCCGTAACCACCTCGATGAAGCTAATGGCGGATAAGGTGTTGCCCCATCTGAGCCGGTAAGGAATCCGGCTGTCTGTCGTCGCGCCGCTTCAGGGGCTAATTATCTGACTTTCATGGCACACGATGAACTCCTCGCCGCGGTCGAGGAATTCGCGTATCGGTATGAGACACGCTTGCGGGCGATCCGAAAGGACATCGCGGTCCGCGTCGTAGATCATCGCGAAGTGGCACGAGCGGATTTTCCCCCGCAGCAAACGCCCGGTATCCATCGCGCCGGAGCGATCACGGGTGCCGATCATCACCATCGATGGCGCTTCAATTTTTGACAAATCCTCGTAAAGCGCAGCATCGGATGTAGCGATCGGCGGTGGCGATATGAGGATTAGCCGATTGATCAGCTTCGGGATTAAGATCGCGAGCCCGATTGCGATCGGCACGCCACTGGAAAGTCCAATCACGCTGTAACGATCGACGCCGGATTCGGCTAGCGTGTGCGCGATACTCGCGGGCAGATCGCGATCTGTAATCTGCGCGGCGCTCGGCCAGTCCATGGTCAAAACGCGATTTTTGGTGGCCAGATGGTCGAACAGCGATCCGGCCGAGGCGGCGTCTTTTTCGCCAACTACCACGATCGGTTCCCCGCTGCCGATTTCGGCGAACGATATGTGTTTTGTATGTGCCAAGTCAGAGTTCCAATCTATAAATCAGAGGCCGCGAACTTGCGGCAGCACCTTGCTGGCGAAACACTCCATCGAGCGTAGCTGCTTGTCGTACGAAACACCCGGCCAGATAAAGGCGAGATCCATGTTGCCGACTCCGCATTCGCGCAACTCGCCGATTTGATCGATTGCAGCCGAAGGGTTGCCGAACAAAAACGGTCGATCCAGTTCGCGCATCTCCGGGCGATTTCCAGTCACCGCCGCAACCACATTTTCATTTACGTTGTAGATTTTGCCCAGGTTCAGCTTCACCTGCCCGACATTTCCCGCCGCCTCCTCGTCGGTTTCCGTGACGTGCGCATAAAAGCGGTAGAGCACATCATCGGCGGTCGGTTCCCATCCTTCTTTGGCCGCCTCTTCGCGATACATCGCGACACGATTTTTGATCGCCGGCAGCGGCAGGAACGACATTCCCAGTCCGATTCGATGGCGCGCGGCGAACCGTACCGACTCGGGATTGTTGCCGGACGAAAACACTTTGGGATGCGGCTCCTGAACCGGACGTGGCCATACCGAGACCGTGCGGAAGTTGAAATAGCGCCCTTCCCATCCGAACGGCTGCGGCTCGGTCCACGCCCGCAGAATCAGCTCGACGCCCTCCTGCGTGATTTCCCTCGATTCATCGGGATTGTTGCGATAAGTGAGAATCTCGTTGGGCGTGCCGCGCAGAAAAAGCACGATGATACGGCCGTTGCTCATCGAGTCCAGCATCGCCAGCTCTTCGGCCACCCGTACCGGATTGGCCAGCGGCAGTAGGGGACCGAGCAACGCAATCTTGGCGCGCTTGAGCCGCTGGGTCAGCGCGGCCGCGAATAACATCGGACTGGGGGTCAGGATGCGCGGCGAGTAATGATGCTCTGAAAGGCTGATCCAGTCGAAGCCCAACTCCTCGGCGAACAAAATCTGCTCCATCCCGCGTTGCATCGTTTGGCTGCTGATGGCGCGGTCGCAATGGAGCGGAGCGACCGGCCAGTCGCGCGTGGCGACCTGGCCGGCATAGGAAACCGTCCCGAAAAAGCTGGCCTTCATCGTGATCCTCTTGAGCGAATAATAGCCGGGCCCGCGCGGCTCGCGCCAGCCGTTTCAACGGCAGAAATTCGCCCGGCCCACGTGCCGAATGGCGGTCGCAAGCCCTGGCCGTTGATTGTTCAGCGGTCGAAGATTCCCTTGAGGCTGCCGTGGTTGGTGCGAAATCGATCATAGCCGAAGGTGTCCGGCACAGTCGGTTGCTTGAACAGTTCCACCGCAATCGAGACCTCGGACATCATCAGAGTAAGATAAAACAGGCGCGCCACTTCCGGAGTCATATCGGACAGCGTGTAGTGGCTCAAATATTCGAGCATCTCTTCCAGGCGCGGCATAACCGCATCGTAGAATCCCTGTAATTTATCGATCGAGCTGGAAATCCGCTTGGTGGTGCGGTCGGCTTCGTCACGAAGGCTCCATTCATCGACAAGACTTTCGAGTGCTTCGAACTGTGGGGGCAACTTATTGATCGACATAGGCCTGGACTCCCCCATCAGGTATGGATCTGTTGCGCGATCGCATCGTCGAGCACCTTTTCGGCGTGGCGGATCATTATTTCCTGATCCTGAAGCAACTGGGTGCCAACCACGCCCGAACTCAAGCCCTTCTGCGTGTTTTCCAGCGTGCTACCGTCCTCCAGCCAGATATCGCGTTGTAAGCAACGGGCGTAGTCCCGCGCAAACCAGTCGGCCAGGCTATGCGCTTTTGGCAGGGCGAGCCGGCCTTCGAGCAGGCCTCGACTCGGAGCCAACGGCCACATCGTAAAAATGATGCACATGGAGGCGCCGGTCAGCAGATGGAAGTTAGGAAACAGATAATACATATCGAACAGCCACGTATTGCTGCGCTGCGGGTTGAGACCCTTGGGCAGGCGCTCGAGGGTCTGGCGATGCGCGACGGACGGGCCAAAACGCGCCATCGCCCGCTGTACCGGGGTGAGCGGCGGATCGGGATTGGCGAATACCGACATCATGCCGTGGCGCTGCCCAAGTTGGACATCGAGTAGTTCCACGGAAGGATTTCCACGGTTCAACATGACGCCCGGCACCGAGCGCCGATGCAGATACTTGGCGTGATAAGCGTCGATCTGCGAGTCCCGGAGGATTTTCCAGTTCGCCTCCATCTCAACCGAGTATCCGTAATAAGTCGATAGCCGTGCGAAGTCGTAACCGTTTAAAAGATCGGGAATCTCGCCCAAAAATTCGTTAAGTGGCTCGCGAGGGGAAAGGTTAATAAAGATAAAACCCTCCCAGTTATCCACCGCGACCGGAACCAGAC
>DAHVFB010000115.1 GCA_027317185.1 Deltaproteobacteria bacterium | reverse complement strand
TATACTCGTCGGCCGGCATCAATGCGGGCCTCACCGGCAGCATTTGTTTGATAATCAGGACCAGCTCATCGATATTCGCACCCGTCAGTGCGCTAACCGGCACGATTTCGGCCTCTGGCACCTGAGCCTGGCATTGCTGAAGAAACGGCAGAAGCTTTTGACGGCTGACCAGATCAATTTTGTTGACCACCACGATCCGCTTCGCCTGCGCGCCGCGCAGATCGTCGAGAAAGGCGCGATCGCCGCCGGCCAGCTTCGCCTGAGCCTCCACCACCGCGATAATCACCTCGCCCTCGGTCAATGATCGGCGCGCCACCGCCATCATGCGGCGGTTCAGCAGACGCCGTGGCTCGTGGATCCCGGGCGTATCGATCAGAATCATCTGCGCGCCGGCCTCATTGCGGATTCCCACGATTCGCCGCCGCGTGGTCTGCGGCAGGGGCGTCACAATCGCAACCTTGTGGCCGACCAGCCGGTTCAGCAGCGTCGATTTTCCAACGTTGGTCCGGCCGCCGATCGCTACAAACCCGGCCCGGAAATCTTCATCTTTGCTGCTGCTCACCTAAATCCTTTTCTATCCAATCGAGCGCCGCATGCGCGGCCGCCTGTTCACTCTGCTTTTTGCTGGCGCCCTCGCCGGTACCAAGCTCGCGCCCCGCAATCCGGATGCGGGTGGTAAAATGCCTCGCGTGATCCGGCCCACGCGTGGCGATCAGTTCATAGACCGGCGGCGCCTTGAACCGGCGATAGGCCGATTCCTGCAACTCGGTCTTGTAATCGCGTTCGACCGCAGGCCCATCGATATCGTCCGCGATCAGAGTTTCGACCGCATGATGGGCGGGCTCGAGACCGCCGTCGGTATAGATCGCACCGATTAAAGCTTCGAGCGCCGCCGCCAGAATCGAAGGCTTCTCGCGTCCACCGCTTTTCTCCTCGCCCTTGCCCAGCAGTAAAAATGCGCCGACGCCGATTTCCTGCGCCTTAATCGCCAGCGTGCGGCCATTCACGATCGAAGCGCGCTGCTTCGAGAGCTGCCCTTCCTTCGCGTCCGGAAAACGGCGCATCAACAAATCCGCGATCGCCAAGTCCAGCACCGCATCGCCCAAAAATTCCAAACGCTCGTAATGCGGCTCGTTGGGACCGACGGCGCTCGGATGGGTCAGGGCGGCGTTCAACAGGGCGGGATTCTTGAAATGATAGTCAAGCGCACGCTCAAGATCGGTTCTGGCATGTTCAAAAGTCGGCGGTCGTGGACGCCGCCTCGGTTCCAATAACGCCGCCAGCCAGTGTCGCGCCTTCGACATGGGATGCTTGGAATTCAACCTCATGGTTCCTCAGTTCGTCCGGCGCCGCCGCCACCACGCGGATATAATTGCGGCTCAAACCTGTCATCCGGCCATCTTTAGCTCGCTCTTCAAGCAGCACTTTCAGTCTCGATCCGGCGAACCGTTCCGCGAATCCAATCCGCTTGCGCTCGCCAAGCTGCCGCATCACTTCGGATCGCCGCCGAATTTCACGGCTGTCGACGCGGCCGTCAAGCTTAGCGGCAGTGGTGCCGGCGCGTACGGAATATGGAAACACGTGGAAATACGCCAGCGGCAAACTCTCGACAAAGCTAAAGTAGAATTCGAACTGCTCAAGGGTTTCGCCGGGAAAGCCGACAATCAAGTCGGTGCCGATCGCCGCCGTGGGCATCTGCTCGAGTACTCGTTCGACCCGCCGCCGGAAAAAATCCGTATCGTAGCGGCGGCGCATCCGCACCAGCGTCTCATCTGCGCCCGCCTGCAACGGCAGGTGAAGATGATCGCAGAATACGCCGCTTTGCGCCATTATGAGAATAATCTCATCGCTTAGTTCCTCCGGATCGAGCGAACTGATCCGCACCCGCCGAATCGGCGAGCGTTCGGCGATCATTTCAAGTAATACTTCAAGCGAGACCGGCGGCGCGAGATCCTTGCCATAGCCGCCCAAGTGCACCCCCGACAGCACCACTTCGCGGAAGCCCTGCGCGTGAAGTTGATCGAGCGCTTGGAGCACCCGGCGTGGCTCGACGCTGCGGGAAGTTCCGCGCGCGGTGGGAACGATACAGAAAGAACAAAACTGATCGCAGCCCTCCTGCACTTTTAGAAAGGCTCTGGTATGCCCCGCCATCGTCACCCCGGGAGTATCGATCGGGGCGCGAATTTTGCGCAGGTTCGAGACCATGACGCGATCCGGCGCGCCTTCCAGAATTGCGCGGTCGAGATCTTCGGGCCGCCCGATCCCAATCACGGCGTCGACTTCCGCCGCCTCCGCCAGTCGGCGTGGATTCGCCTGCGCCATGCATCCGGTCATCACCACCCTAGCGTTCGGATTCAAACGCCGGGCGCGTCGCGCCAGTCGCAGACTCTCGGCGTCGGCGCGATCGGTGATGGTGCAGGTGTTGATCACGTAAACATCGGCCGGCTGATCGAACTCGCAGCGATGCGCGCCGCGCGCCATCAGGCGCGCCTCGATCACGGCCGAGTCGTACTGATTAACTTTGCAACCCAGAGTTGTAATCGCGTACCGCACCGCTCTTTTGTATACCGCCGGCCCGCCGACTTACAGCGCCCGCTCGATAAATCCGCCTCCCAACACTTCGTCCTGGCGGTAAAATACGCACGCCTGACCCGGACTGACAGCCGGCCCATGTGACGCGAACCGCACCTCGGCGCGATCCGGCGCGATCATTGTGAGCGTCGCCTCCAGCGCAGGATGCCGGTAACGAATCTTCGCCTCGACCCTGAGCGGACTATCGCCAGGACCGTGCGGCGCGACGAAGCGCACGTCGTTGGCGATCAGCCCGCGCGAGGCCAGGCCGTCGCGCCGGGTCACGACCACCTCGGCGGTGCCGGCGCGAATCTCGCGAACATACCAGGCCTCGCTTGCCGCCAATCCGATTCCCCGCCGCTGGCCGACGGTGAAATGATGTATCCCGCGATGCGTACCCAGGATGCGTCCGGATTCGTCGATTATATTTCCGCCGCAACCGGCTGCGCTTGCGGCCTGATTGGCGATGAAGCGCGCATAGTCGTTGTCGCGAACGAAACAGATTTCCTGGCTTTCGGCTTTGTCGGCATTCCTGAGACCTAACCGGCGGGCGTAATCGCGTACCTGCAGCTTGGTCATCGAACCCAGCGGAAAAAGCGTGCGCGCCAGTTCCGCCTGCCGCAGGGTAAACAGAAAATACGATTGATCTTTGGTCAAATCGTGCGCCCGCGCGAGCCGGAAGATGTCCTCATCATCGCGCAGGATGCGCGCATAGTGGCCGGTGGCGACGAAATCGGCCTCGATCGCGCGCGCCCGCTCCCACAACCGATCAAACTTGATTTCGAGATTGCAGCGCACACATGGATTAGGCGTGCGTCCATTGAGATATTCGGAAACAAAATTTCCGATCACGCGGCGCGCGAATTCGGCCCGCAGATCGATCACATAAAAAGGAAAGTCGAGCTTTTCGGCTACTCGGCGCGCATCCTCGAAGTCGTCGTGCGAGCAGCAGGTCGAGCGGCGCGCGGGGATTGCCGGGTCGGAGTCCGGCGCAAGACGCATCGCGATACCGACCACGTCGTAGCCCTGATTGCGCAGGATCGCCGCCGCCACTGAGCTGTCGACTCCGCCCGACATCGCGACCATCACTCGCGTGCTCATGGCGTGGCCTCCACGCCCGCGATCCCTTCGGCGGCCGCTACCCGCCGCCACACTCGCGGAATAATTTCGATGGCGCGATCGATTTCCGCCGCCGTAGTGCTCCAGCCCAGACTGATCCGCAACGAGCTGCGCGCCACCTGCGGATCGCGGCCCATTGCGATCAGCACGTGCGAGGGTTCCACCGAGCCCGCCGCACACGCCGATCCCATCGAAACCTCGATCCCTTCCAGATCGAGCGCGATCAGCATGCTTTCGCCGAGCACGCCGGGGAACGTGAGGTTGAGCGTGTTGGCGATACGATCCCGAAGCGGTCCGTTACGCGGCAGGCCCGGAATGCTTTCACTCAAACCACGCATAAGCCGTTCGGCCAAATTGCAAATGCGCGGAGATTCGTCGGCCAGATCGGCCAACGCCACTTCGGCGGCGGCGCCGAAGCCAACCGCGCCCGGCAAATTCGGCGTGCCGGCGCGATAACCGTTCTCCTGTGGGCCGCCGGCCATCTGCGGCGCAAGGCGCACCGCGCTGCGAACGAACAGCGCCCCGCTTCCAGGCGGCGCACCCAGTTTGTGTCCGCTCAGCGTCATCAGATCGCACCCGAGCACATCCACCGCGATCGGAATGCGACCGGCAGCCTGCGCGGCGTCGATATGGAGCAACGCGCCCGCGCTCCTGATCGAAGCCGCGAGCGGCGCAAGCTCCTGAATCGTTCCAACCTCGGAATTCGCCAGTCCCAGCGTCACCAGCGCGGTCGAGGAATCGATCGCCTCAAGGATCGCGCGCGAATCGACCCGTCCATAGCCGTCGACCGGCACTTTCACAATCTCGAAACCGCGGCCTTCGAGTATCGTCAGCGGCTCGAGGATTGATGAATGTTCGATCGGGGAGCTGATCACTTTGCGTCGTCCATGAGCGGCGGCGGTGGCTCCAAAAATAGCGAGGTTGTTCGATTCGGTCCCGCCGCTGGTAAAAATAATGGTGCGCGGGTCCGCCTCGATCAGGCGCGCCACCTGCATGCGGGCCTGTTCAAGCGCACGCCGGGCGCGCTGGCCGCTGCGATGCACCGAGGCGGGATTACCCTCGCAATCGGCGATCGCGGCAAGCGCGGCGCGCACCGCGGGCCGTATCGGCGCACCCGCGTTATGGTCGAGATAAATCGGCATTATGGCTAATTCAGCCGCTCAAGGTTCGAAGCCCACAGGTTAGCTCAAGCAAGCGGCCGGAAACAATTTCAACGATAGCGCCAAATCCTATCAGCGTTCTTTAGTGACCGTCCGCGCCGTATCGGGAGCAGCGGATTCGGCCGCCTGCTCCAGGCATTCCTGCCGTTCTTCAAGTTCAGCGATTTTGATCGACAATTCGTTGAGCTTCTCGACCATCGCGTTCATCGCCCGCGCCACCGGATCGGGCAGGCGTCCATGTTCGAGTTCCATCACGTCGTGACGGGCGCTTTCACCCTCGATCACCTTGCCGGGAATGCCAACGATGGTCGAATACGGCGGCGCGGAGGAGATTACCACCGCGCCCGCTCCAATCCGGCTGCCGCGTCCGATCCTGACCGGGCCGATCACGGTGGCGCCCGCGCTGATCATCACATGATCCTCGATCGTCGGGTGGCGCTTTTCCTTTTTATGGCTGGTGCCGCCGAGCGTGACGCCCTGGTAAATCAATACGTCATCGCCGATTTCGGTGGTTTCGCCAATCACCACGCCCATCCCATGATCGATAAAAAAGCGACGGCCGAGCGTGGCCCCCGGATGAATTTCGATACCGGTCAGAAATCGATTGAATTCACTGAGCAGCCGGCCCGCAAGCTTCAGGTCATGGTTCCACATCCAATGGGCTAGGCGATGCTGCCAAATCGCATGAAGTCCCGGGTAGGTCAGCACCACCTCGAGCGCGCTGCGCGCCGCTGGGTCGAAACGGAACGCCGTCTCGATGTCTTCCCGCAGCCGACTTAAAAGACCCATCGCAGTGCGCTCAGCTCCTTGCTAACAGATTCCCGGCCGCGCCGCCCTCATGGTTCTCAATCGACCCATTGCGGGTAACCGCCGGTCTGCTTCGCGGCTTAACGCCATCTTTGTGCAACTTGTATTCGACCGAATCCACCAGCGCCTGCCAGCTCGCCTCGATCACGTTACTGGAGACGCCCACGGTGCCCCAGTTGCGCTTGCCGTCATGCGATTCGATCAAGACCCGGACGCGCGATCCGGTGCCATGTCCGGTGTCGAGCACGCGCACCTTGTAGTCAAGCAACTGCATCGATTCGAGCGTGGGATAGTACGGCACCAGCGATTGGCGCAGCGCCGCGTCGAGGGCATGGACGGGACCGTTGCCGATCGCGGAATTGCGCGTGCGCCGCGCGTCCGGCCCCTCGATAACCACCACTGCTTCACTAAAAGGCGCCTGATCCTCATGCCATTTGTCATCGAACACACGAAAACTGACGAAGCGGAAATATTCGCGCGTCAAGCCCAGCGTCCGCAGCATTACGAGCTGGAACGAAGCATCGGCGCCGTCGAAGGCGTAGCCCAATCCTTCCAGCCGCTTTAATTCTTCGAGCAAAAAGCCAATCTTCTCGTGGTTCGCTTCAACCTTGATCCCGAACTCGCGCGCCTTGTAAAGAATATTGGCCCGCCCGGAAAGCTCCGACAGCACCACTCTGCGATCGTTTCCTACCAGCTCAGGCTCCAGATGCTCGTAAGTGCGGGCGTTGCGCTGGATGCCCGAGACGTGCAACCCGGCCTTATGCGTGAAGGCGCTGCGGCCAACATATGGCTGGCGCGCGATCGGCGTGACGTTGGCCAGCTCGTAGACCAGGTGCGAGACCTCGTGCAGCATCTTCAGGCGCTTGGGCGGTACGCATTGATAGCCGCGCTTGAGCTGAAGATTGGCGATGATCGAGATCAGATTGGCGTTGCCGCATCGTTCGCCGAGACCGTTGATCGTGCCCTGCACCTGAACCGCGCCAGCCTCGACCGCGGCGATCGAGTTGGCGACCGCCACATCCGCATCGTTATGGCAGTGAATTCCCAGCGCGCAATCAACCGCGCCGCGCGCCGCCGCCACCCCGGCGCTGATCTCGTTAGGCAGGCGGCCGCCGTTGGTATCGCACAGCGCGATCAGATTGGCGCCCGCATCGTTCGCGGCTTTCAGGCAGGCCAGGGCGAATTCCGGATTGGCCGCATAGCCGTCGAAGAAATGCTCGGCATCGAGGATTACTTCATCGACCCGCCGCTTCAGGTATGCGATCGTATCGTGCAGGATTTCGAGATTCGCATCGGTCGAAATTCTCAATGCCTCGCGCACGTGCAGATCCCAGGTCTTGCCGACCACGGTCGCCACCGGCGTATCGGTGCGGAGGATCAGTTGCAGATTGCGATCGGCCGCCGCGCGCACGCCGTGCCGCCGGGTCGATCCGAAGGCGGCGATCTTCGCATGGCGCAGCTTTACGCGCTTGATCTGCTTGAAAAATGCGGCGTCACGTTCGTTCGATCCCGGCCATCCGCCTTCGATGTAATCGACGCCGAGATCGTCGAGCCGCTGAGCGATCGTCAGCTTGTCATCGATCGTGAGCGAGACATCCTCGGACTGGCATCCATCGCGCAGGGTGGTGTCGTAAATCTGTATTTTGCGGGAGACGCTCATGGTCAGAAGGTCTGCGCGCCGCCGGCCTCGGGTTTATCGTCCACCAGAGCATCGTGCAACGCGCGCATCGCAAGTTCACCGTACTTGGAATTGACCACCACTGAAACTTTGATTTCGGAGGTGGCAATCATCTCGATATTGATTCGCTCATTCGCCAGCACCTGGAACATTTTCGCGGCGACGCCCGCATGCGATCGCATCCCGATACCGACCACCGAGACTTTCGCCACCTGTTCCTCATGACGCACGCCGCGCGCGCGGATTTCATTCGCCATGGTTTTGACCAGATCCAGCGCCGCACGCAGATCGCCACGGGCGACTGTGAAAGTGAGGTCGGTGCGGCCGTCGGCGCTGGCATTTTGGATGATCATATCGACCACGATTCCAGCGCCGGCGATCGGCCCGAAGATGCGCGCGGCAAGGCCGGGAACATCCTCGACCCCGGTCAGCGTGATTTTGCTCTGGTTCTGGTCGAGCGCGACGCCCGATACTAATACATCTTCCATTGATTGGTCCTCATGTCCGACCCAGGTACCCTCGATCTCTTCGTTGAAGCTTGAGCGCACCACCAGCGGGACGTTGAAACGGCGCGCGAGCTCGACCGATCGCAATTGCAAAACCTTCGCGCCCAGGCCCGCCATCTCCAGCATCTCATCATAAGAGATGCGCTTGAGCTTGCGCGCCTTCGGACAGATATTCGGGTCGGCGGTATAAACTCCGTCAACATCGGTAAAGATCTCGCAGGCCGAAGCCTTGAGCGCAGCCGCCATCGCCACCGCCGTGAGGTCCGACGCGCCCCGTCCGAGCGTGGTGATATCGCCATGTTCATCGAGGCCCTGATAGCCGGCGATCACGACGATACGGCCCGCGCCGAGCGCCGCGCGCACTCGATCGCATCCGATACTTTTGATTCGCGCGCGGCCGTGATTCGCGTCGGTCTGCACCGGCATCTGATGGGCCAGAAACGAAATCGCCGGATAACCGATCGCGTTGAGCCGTATCGCGAGCAGCGCGGCCGAGACCTGCTCGCCGGTCGCCACCAACGCGTCGTTTTCGCGCACATCGGGAGCTTCGCTCAGTTCGCTGGCGAGCGCGAACAGCCGGTTGGTTTCACCGGCCATCGCGGAGACCACGATTACCAGATCGGAGCCGCCGGCGCGGGCGCGCGCGGCATGATCGGCAACCTTTTTTATTCGGTCGATCGATCCGACCGAGGTGCCCCCGAATTTTTTAACGACCAGAGCCATCTCACCCCATATTCCGCTGGATTGTGAACAAGCTAACAATTATGAGCGGAACCGGGCCCTCAAGCCAGAGCCCCTTGCAGGTAGAGCGTCTGGCGAATTAAGTCACTCTCTGGCTAGGAGGGAGTCTTTCGCGATTCCGTTTTAACGAGAGAGGGGGAACGCTGAAATGCCACAGTCACCAACGGCCTCAAAATCGGATGCTCTAAAATCCGATTCAGGCACTTCATGGAAACCGGGACATTGGGTGAGCGTCGCTTCAGCGGTGTTGAGCATAATTGGGATCGGTTTGAACATATTTGGGATTGCACTTTGGCTGCCAGCTTATTTTCCTAATATTCACGTCGACCATCGCGGATCCAACGATGCGCGCGATCCATTCACGGCATCATTTTCCATTACTAATAACGGGTATTTTTCTGTATACGACGTGAAGGCGTCATGCCGGGTAATCGAAGTAGATACAACTAGAGGAGGTAAGGTGACAAACCGGGCGCTTGATCTGCCAGGAAAGCCAACCGAAGAACTTCAGCGATCCGATATGTTGGACATTCCGTGTCCCTTTGGTGCTTTGGGCCTCATGACGCCTGAGCAGTCGGTTACCAAGGCCGATATTGATATAGCAGTTTCGTTTTCCCCTCGATTTTACCCTAAAAGACTTATCAAATGTGTTGAATTTACGGCCACCGAAGACGATCACGGCAATTTGGATTGGATGCAGAAACCTGCGCCGCCAGAGAAATGCGAAACACCTATGCCGGTGACTGATATTACTCCGCCATAGTATGAACGAAGAAGATAAAAAACTTCTCGCTCTGGGGCGTGGAAAGATGAGCCCTACAGGTGGGTGCGGAGTTGCTCGATCAAAGCGTGGTAGCGGTCCGATGAGGAAGAAAATCTGATCGATCGGGAGTCCGCGCCAGTATAGCCGATCTCGATCGACAGGAATTCCAGTTGCGCAGCCTCCTGTAGCCGCTCGAACCATTCGACCGCCGCCACCCCGTCGGAAAACAGATACTCGCGCAGTCCAAGCTCATCGAGCCGCGTGGTTTCGAGGCGATAAAGGTCGATGTGATACAGCATCAGACGCCCGCGATGCTCCTGAATCATGGTGAAGGTGGGACTCAGGATGCGATCCGGATCGAGGCTCAGGCCGCGCGCCAATCCTTTCACGAAGCAGGTCTTGCCGGCCCCCAGATCGCCGATCAAACCCAGTATCTCGCCGCCCTTGAGCAATGACCCGAGGCGGCGGCCCCAGGCTTTGGTCTCGCGCGCCGAATGGCTCTCGACCGCAAACTCCATCGCAGGCGGCATCACTGTAACAACGAAGCGATCGCGCGCGGCAGTTCGTCGATCAGATCGCCGGCGATATAACCGAACGGACCGTAGCTCGCCGCCACCCGGTCGGCGGCATAGCCATGCAGGAAAACGCCGAGCTTGAGCGCCTCGAACGGACTGTAGCCCTGCCCCATCAACGCGCCGAGCATGCCCGAGAGCACGTCGCCCATCCCCGGGGTTCCCATCCCTGGATTTCCGCTTGAGTTGATACAGACCTCGCCGGCCGCATTCGCGATTACCGATCTATTTCCCTTGAGCAGCACGCAGGCGCCGCTGATTGCGGCCAGACGGCGGGCGGCGGAAATCCGATCGGCGTTGATTTCCTCAATGCTGCTTGCGAGCAAGCGCGACATCTCGCCCGGATGAGGCGTCAGGACGGTTGCGCCGGTACGCGATCGCAAACGATCGGGTCCAAGTTGCGACAGCACGTTCAGGGCATCGGCATCGATCACCATCGGATGGTTGTGCGGCTCCGAATTACTGATCAGCCATTCGACGATGGCGCGGGTATCGCGACTGACGCCGATTCCTGGTCCGATGACGAATGCGCTGACCTTGGCCGCGATCGCCGCCAATCGCTCGATCGTACGATCGGCATCGAAATGGCCATGCATCTCAGCCATCGGTTCGGTCATCAGCTCAGGCTGGCCCGCCGCCACGATCGGCAGCGCGGATTCAGGAATAGCCGCGGTCACCAGTCCCGCCCCCATCCTGAGCGCACCGCGCGAGGCCAGGATCGCCGCGCCGGCTTTGCCGCTGCTGCCCGCGATAATCAGCGGATGGCCGTAAGTTCCTTTGTGTGTATTGGGCTTGCGCGGCCGGATTAGATCGCGAGCCTCCTGCTCCTCGATCAGCCATCCCAGCGGACCGAGTTCCGCGAACGCAGCCGGCGCGAAACCGATATCGGCCACTTCAAGCTCGCCACAGCAGGCCGCGCCGGGATAAGAAACATGACCGAATTTCGCGGCGCCGAAAGTAACCGTCAGGTCCGCCGCCACCGCCGCCCCCATGATCGCGCCGCTGTCGGCATTCACCCCCGATGCAATATCCACCGCCGCGACCCGCGTCCCGGCATGATTGATCAATTCAATCGCCTGACGCGCGATACCGCCGATTTCAGCATTCAGGCCGATACCGAAAATTGCGTCGATAATCACTCCCGCGCCGCCGATCGGCGCGAGCTGACTTTCCGCCGCCGCCTCGATCGTGACGCCGCCTACGCCAGCCCATTCATCGTAAGCCCGCCGCGCATCGCCTTTAAGCTCCGCCGCGCGCGCCAACAACACCACGCGCACCGATGCGCCCTCGCGCGAAAGCCGCCGCGCAGCGACCATCGCGTCGCCGCCATTATTGCCCTTGCCCGCGAGCACGATCACACCGTCGCGAATTTGATCAGGCCATCGCCGAGCGATGCTCTCGGCCACGCACTCTCCCGCTCTGGTCATCAGCGCGTACGAGGCAATCCCATATTTGTCGCGGCTGAGGCGGTCGAGTTCGCGGCTTTGAACTGCACTGAGAAGCTTCATCTTAAATCAAGCAGCCGACTGGCTTCGTGGCTCACAATCGCCGGGCAATTGAGAGATCGGCGCCATCAATTAGCGCTTTCATTTCGCGCACCGCCTGGCTCATGCCAACCATCACGGCGCGTGCGATGATCGAGTGGCCGATATGCAGCCATTCGATCCCGCCGACCGCCGCGATCGGTCCCACATTGCGATAATTCAAGCCATGACCGGCATTACATCTGAGGCCGAGCGCCCGCGCCCGGCTGACCGCATTGCGAATTGCTTCGAGTTCTTTGAGCGCGGACGCGCCCAGAGCACCGGCCTGACTTTGTTCCGACTCCATCAAATCCGAATCCGCGAGGTTCGCGTAAGCGCCCGTATGCAGCTCGACAAAATCTGCGCCCAAATCAGCCGCGGCGGCGAGCTGGCGCGGTTCGGGATCGACAAACAGGCTGACGACAATGCCCGCATCCTTGAGCCGCGCGATCGGCGCGGAAAGCCGCGCGCCCAGCCCAGCGGCATCGAGACCGCCTTCGGTGGTCAGCTCGGCGCGCCGCTCGGGCACCATGCAGACTTCGTGCGGACGCACCTGCATCGCGATTTCAACCATCGCTTCGAGTGGCGCCATCTCCTGATTCAGGTGGATTCCAATGGAATCGCGCAGGCGAAACAAATCTTCATCTTGAATATGCCGGCGATCCTCGCGCAGATGCACCGTGATCGCCTCCGCGCCGGCTTGTTCCGCCAGACGCGCCGCTTCGACCGGATCGGGATAGGCGCCGCGCCGGGCCTGCCGCAGGGTCGCGACATGATCCACATTTACTCCGAGCCGAATCATCGTGGTTACGCAAGGACGCCGATGCGCCGCTCGATCGCCTGCCCGATTTCGCGGGCCAGCGCCGCGATTTCGTGCGAATTTTCGCCCTCAATCATGACGCGGGCAAGCATCTCGGTGCCCGAGTAACGCACCAGCAGACGCCCATTGCGACCGAGCTGCTGCTCAACGCCCGCCATCGTACGCAGTACCTCGGGCATGCTTTCGAGTGGCGCGCGTTCACGGACACGCACGTTCTCGAGCACCTGCGGCATCCGGCGCATCGCGCGCAATTCGCTTAGCGGGCGGCCCATTTCGACCATATGCGAGAGCATTAATATCGCAGTGAGCAGGCCATCGCCGGTGGTCGCATGGTCCATGAAGATTACGTGGCCCGACTGTTCGCCGCCCAGATTGTAAGCATTCTGGCGCATCTCGCGGGCGACCGACGGATCGCCGACCTCGGTGCGTACCAGGCGGATTCCGTCCGCATCCAACGCGCGCTCCAAACCCAGATTGCTCATCACGGTACCAACGACAGTCTTATCC
>DAHVFB010000114.1 GCA_027317185.1 Deltaproteobacteria bacterium | reverse complement strand
GCTACGAGCGGCGCGCCACCGTCATCACCACCAACTTGGCTTTCGGCGAGTGGGTCAAGGTTTTCGGCGACGAGAAGCTCGCGACGGCGCTGCTCGACCGCCTCACCCGCCACAGCCATATCCTGACCACCCGGGGCGGCTCGCATCGCGGCCACAAACGCAAAACTGCCGATGACACCGGCGCCCCGCCGATCAACGACCAACCAAATACCGCGCCGCCGCCGCAAAAACCGGCGGCGGAAAAAGGAGGACTAAACCCAAAGACCCTTATCCCATTAACCCAAACGGGGGGTGGCTCAGTTTTAGAGCGTCGTCTGGCTCGGAATTAAAGCGTTGCAAACAGCATCCCCGCCCGGTCCCACCCAGATTAGGTAACGCCCGCTTCGCCGGCGAAGCGTATCCACGGTCAACCTTGCCGGTATCCGTGATCGCAGTTCTCAGCGCCTTCCTTCCTAAACCAGCGTTGTGGTGGCCAGCCTCGTGGAGCGTCACCTGCGCCCCAGGATCGTACTAGCTTCATTGACGAAGAGGCAGACGCACCCCATTTCGCCATCCCAGCGGTAAAACGCATATCGAACCGCAACCTGCGCTCCGTTCGCCGAAGTTCGTCCCACCACTTTCCGCCAAAACCACGAAATGAACTTGTTGCGCAGCGGTAACGATAATAATCGGGTCCACGATCATGTTCGGCTATTATCTACGTGTACTTCTTCGTACCGGATTAGGAGCTCGGCTGTGAGCGGTTTCGCACCTTCAAGCGCGCTCGCGTGCGTAGCCGCGCCTCGATCTGCCTGACCCGCTCACTGGCGACGCCGAGCCGCCTTGCGATTGCCGACAAACTGAGCCCCGCACCTCTCAGTTCCGCCACCTGTTGCCGCCGCTTGGTAAGAACTTGCGTGGCCCGACCCGGTGTCATCACCGGCACCTTTGAAGGGCTTGAGCCGGATGCGGGGGAAACACGCACGTCCGGTTCTGAAGGGGCGGGAGGCGCCGTAAGGCCCTCCTGCTACCGACAACCTCGAACAATGCGAGCTTCCGCAAGCGGTACTCGACAGGCTGCCGAAGATCGAGACGCACGAGCACGATCCAATCGAATTGCTCGCGTTCGCTCACGGGCTATTTTTTACTCGCCGATGATCGTGCCCGGGGCGCGGCCGATGCACCCCCAACCGCCGGGCGCCGCGCTGGGAAATGGCATCGCAATAATGACAGCCGATCTCACAAATCATGCTACGGCCTGCGCCAACGGGCAAGGGCCGCGCAAGCACTCCATTGCTACCATCGTCACCAGAACCATTGTCCTGCCGGAGGCGTCGCCGCTTAGCCCCAATATCCGCGCGAGCCGGTTCGGTGCGGATATGAAATCGGCGCGTTGGTGTCATCCTTGTCAAAGCCACGCTCAGTCTGCAGCGGTAATTCAGGCATAGACTTTGCGTCTGCACTACAAGTGCCTATTGGTTTAACCGCGAGCGTTTTTTGTTAATTGAGCCTCAGGCTCTTGATTCCAAAGGGGAAATTTGCGTGGCCGCTTAGCTGCGTTGGGGGCGCAGGGGTGGCAAAACTGCAACGCAGGGAGGGGCGAAAATGCGGCATTTCTGTGCCTGTGTTGTCAGCCGGCAGTGGCAAGGTTGGGAGTCAGGGCAGGTTCTGTTACTCACCACTATTACGATGGTGGTGCTGATCGGCTTTGCTGCCTTGGCCTCCGACGTCTCTCTGCTATGGTCCGAACGGCGGCACATGCAGACGGCGGCGGACGCGGCTGCCATTGCCGGCGCCATTGCCCTCAGGAACGGCGAGAGTATCGCCTCGGCGGCGGACAACGCTGCTGCGCTCAATCACTTCAGCAACGGCCTCGAGCGCGCGACTGTAACCGTCAATAATCCGCCGGTCCGCGGCCTATATGCCGGTAACGCCGACTATGTCGAGGTCATCGTCGCGCAACCCGAGCAGACCTACTTCCTGCGCCTACTCGGCTACGATTCAATGAACGTAAGCACCCGGGCGGTCAGCGGTGCCATGAACGGGCGCTTTTGTGTTTACGTTTTGAACCCCACCGCACCCAACGCTCTCAATATCGACGGCGGCGACAGCCTCAACTCCAACTGCGGGGTGATGGTCGATTCAAACAGTTCAGCGGCGCTGACCAACGGCGGCACCCTGGACGCGCCTTCGGTCGGGGTCGTGGGCGGTTACCGCGGCGGCGCGGGAATCCACGCTGGAACCCTCAAAAGCGGGATTGCACCCATGGGCGATCCGCTCGCCTATCTGCAGCCACCAGCGGTGGGCTCGAATTGCGACTACACCAACTATGCAATGCACGGCACCAGTACCGCAACGTTGTATCCAGGGGTCTACTGCGGTGGGATCTTTATGAATGATTCTTCCAGCGCAATCCTTAATCCAGGAACTTATGTGCTGCAGGGCGGCGGACTCACTGTCCACGACTTTGCAACGCTTCAGGGCTCGGATGTCACCTTTTACAATACTCAAGGCGGCCACTATCGCTACCGACCGATTGCGCTACAAGACCAAGTCACCGTGGTCTTAAGTGCTCCAACGAGTGGCCCTTTGGCTGGCATGTTGTTTTTTCAGGACCGAAGCATTTCATCCCCGCGCCCAAATCTCATTGGTTCGAAGGGAGGACTCACGGGCGTGCTCTATTTTCCCACCACACCCTTGCGCTTTAGCGCGCATCAATCCCAGTCAGTGGCGTACACGATCATGGTCGCGGACACGCTCAGCCTGGACATTCCGGGAGTGACCATCAGCAGCGATTACTCCTCCCTTGCCAATGGCTCGCCGATTAAGTCGACCGGGCTCTATGAATAAGCTCAAGGGCCAAAAAGCGTTGGGCGGACAATTCGGACGCGGGCTGCGGGCGGACGGCCAAAGTTCCCTCGAGCTGGCTATCGCCATTCCGATACTCGCATTCCTGCTCCTGGCCGCAGCCGACTTTAGCCGGGTTTTCTATCTGAGCATTGGAGTAAACAACGCGGCGCGAGCCGGCGCCCAGTATGGCTCGCAATCTGTCATCACCGCCGCCGACACTAACGGGATGGAGGCAGCCACCAAAACCGATGGCGCAAACATCGCAGGCCTGAGCGCCACGGCGAGTCAGTGTACCTGCGCAGCCGCATCATCTGTGGCAGCCTGTCCGGCGAACTACTGCACCAACGCCCCGCTGGCAACCTTCGTTGAGGTTGACGCTCAGGCGGTCTTCCACACCCTAGTGAATTATCCCGGCATCCCGGCTTCGACCACCCTGTCGGCTAAGGCCATCATGCAGGTTGAGCAGTGAAATTTCTTACTGCTTGGCGCTGCCGAAGGTCCTACCGGGCGGGCCAGACCCTGCTCGAATTCGCCCTGGCTGCCACCCTGTTGTTCCTCTTGATCTTTGGTATCATGGAGATGGCCTTAGCCGTTTACAGTTATAATACGGTCTGCTCGGCGGCCCGTGAGGCGGTACGTTACGCAATCGTACATTCACCTACCGGCCCTAATCCCTCCACCACCTCGCAGATTCAACAGGTTGCCATCGATTACGCTGTGGACCTGAATCCGAAGCAACTCACCGTTAACGTAAGCTGGCCGAACGACGCCAATCTGCCCTCGCAAGCGGATGCGCAGGTCCAAGTCTCCTACCACTATCAACTCCAAATACCCTCGGTCTCACCTGTCACGCTGACGCTCTCGAGTACCTCGCGAATGCTCGTGTCACAGTAGTTGCCTGCTGCTGCGGTTGATCAGCGGCGGGACCGGCTGCCCCGATCGATCGAAGCCAGCTATCTAAGCCTCCCGCTCAGCGCGAACCGAAGCCACTGATGCTCGGGCACGATGATGTATCGATCCAGTTGAGGGCGTTGAAGCCGCCGGCCTTGTGGTCTTCGGGATCGAGCGACACCACGCGGTGGCCGATGGCCCTGCGGGCCGCGTGGACGAGCGGGAAGACCTCAGTCGATGGATCGCGATTTTTACAATCCGGTCTGGCCCACTTTGGAGTGAACCCCAAAAACTGGACAGTTGAAGGGGAGCGGATTGGACCAGGTGACCTGCCCCGCGAAAGCATACCAAGTCGAAGTAGAGGAAACGGCCTGCGTGATCCGGTTAAGGCCGGTCTGGCCGGCGGTTTTAGCACTCAACAGACTCAAGAGAGTAGCTCCAGTGAATTACCCGCTGCGAGCTTTGCCGGTCGAACCGAAACGGGTTCCGGAGCGGGCGCCACGGTCTCTGTCCATTGCGCCGCGAACACCGCCGGCGCGCTATCGCGCAAGGCGCTGTGCGGTCGCACCTGGTTGTAGTCCTGTCGCCAACGCTCGAGCTTGTCACGCACGTCGATGAGCGCAAAGAATACCTCGACGTTCAAGCACTCGTCCCTCAGCCGACCGTTAAACGATTCGATGTAGCAGTTTTCCACCGGCCGACCCGGCCGGATGAAGTTGAGTTGCACGCCGTACTGATAGGCCCACGCGTCCATCGCTTTGCTTGCGAACTCGGTGCCGTTGTCGACCGTGATCGAGATCGGCGCACCGCGCTTCGCGACTACCAGCGATAGCGCCAATGCGACCTTTTGGCCAGTCAGCGAGCTGTCGGCCAGCAGCAACACGCATTCCCGGGTGAACTGATCGACCACCGTCAGCACTCGGAACCAGCGCCCATCAATCAAGCGGGCGGCGACGAAGTCCACGGACCACCTTTCGTTAGGCTGTGTGGCTCCAGGGGCCGGCACCCGCGCGCGCCGCGCGATCTTCCTGCGCAGCTTGGTTCGCACTGCCAACCCGTCCTCGGTGTACAGCCGATAGATGCGCTTGGCGTTCACCGCCCAGCCCTCGCGTCTTAGCAGCACCGTCAGAGCCGAAACGCACCCGGCTCGCGGCCAGCTCCCGCATCCGCGTTCGCAGCGCGTGTTGCGGATCTCTTCGGCTCCGGTAGTTCATGGTCGAGCGATTGAGCATCATCAGCCCCGACACCCGACGCGTACTAAGTGCGAAGACGGCCTGCGTCCAACGCCCCAGCTCGCGTCGATGGCGAGGCCTTAGAGCTTTTTTTGGACGATCTCCTGCAGGATGTGCCGGTCCAGCGAAAAATCCGCAACCAGAGGCTTGAGCTTGGAGTTCTCCTCGCGCAACTGCCTGAGCTCACGCAGTTCGCTCAGTCCCAGTCCCGAATACTTCTTCTTCCAGATGTAGTACGTCGCCTCGCTGATCCCGTGCTCGCGGCAGATCTCGGCCACCCTGCTGCCGCCCTCCGCCTGCCGCAATGCGCGCAGTATCTGCTCCTCCGTATGTCCCTTCTTCGCCACCTTCGTGTCCTCCTCGATCTCGTCCAGAGGACCACGCTTGCCGCTTCTAACTCAACTTATCCGGGGCTCGCTTTTCGGGTTTTGGGTCACCCGGATGGCGTCGCTAATTTTGCTCGAATCTCGGAAAACGGACCGCTCGCGGCTTCAAAGTAAAACCGCCCTAGTTTACGAACGCTCCATCCGCCGCGATTACCATGGAAACCAGGTCCGTGTCTTCCTCGCTCTTATCGGGATTCTTCAAGAAAACCTCAAACACCCCACTGAAATCATCGTGGAGTTTGCTCACCGGGCCGAATGCGTCTGCCACCTCTATCAGCCGCATACGCAGGAGGCTTAGTCTCTCAAGTGTTCGGATCAGCTCGACGGTCTTACTTTTGAAGGCGCAGTTGGTCGCCACTACCTGATCGTAAAACATACCAATCGGTTCGCACAGGTGAGCAAGTCGCTTGACCTCCGGTTCCAGATTGCCCAAAGAATCGGCCACCGTGGCCAGCTTTTCAGCAAAAATCTGTATGGGGTCCAACGCTTCGTGTAGCTGCTTTAACTGGGCAATCGGCTCTAGCACCTTTACCACCTGCAGCATTTCTGTATGGAATGGCTCCACAGCTTCAAAGATTTCCCCCACCATCGCGGTGGGATCGAACCCGCCACCTTGGTTCGCTTCTATTGGACTTCTGGGTGCTAGCTGGCCAGCGTGGAATGATTCCCAATCTGGGCTGAATTGATTGGCTACTTCTTGAACTTGAGCTGCCGGTCCGCAATTTAAAGGTGGTTGTGCCCCCCCTAGGCCGGAGTCTTGGACACTGGAGCTTTTTTGTTCGACGCCCGGTGACACACGCGATCGAACATCGTTGCCGGTCCTCAGTGTCATGCGGGAAAAGAATCCTCGCACGGCGTCGTCGCCTTTAGACTTTTCCCTAGCTCCATTTGGAAGCAGCATCTCGCGCAACTCGTCAATTCCGATGTTAACCTTGCCATCAGCCATTTAATGCTCTCCTTTTTTAGATGGTTGGATTTCACTTAATTCAGCTAATTATTGATTTAATAAAGTTATCAGCATGTAACATACCAATCTAGAGGGAATTACAGATTATTGCTCTTTTATTAGATTATTAATTAGTTTTTATGATGTTTTCATCGCAATAGTTGGCTTTATTTGTTGCAGCAATGCAACTACGCCGCCGTTTTTGCACTCAAGATCGCGCGCTATGATGCTTCGCGGGCGAACACCATCCGCCCGCTATCACCGTCTTTGCTGAATGGAAAACCGGTATCAGAGCCGAGCCAGTCAGTCAGCCAGTGCAGCCGTGTGCTCCCGGCGTATCGGTTGCTGAACAGAGCGCGCGCCTCGCGGACATGACCATTGATGAACGGTGAACCTTCGAGCGCCTTGTTTTGGAAGCCGATCTTTGAATTTTCCGAAATCGTGATATGCCACCAGCGCGCAGAGCCTCTAGCGAACTGCCCCAAATTCAGATCCTCGTTCTCCCCAATTTCTCGCCAACCGTCGGCGCAGCTGTGCCGTCCGCAAGAGCGCCGCACAGCATGCGACCACCTCCGCGCAATGATCAATCAGGGGATGCCATCGTTCTTGATCACGTGAAAGCTTGCCCCAGAATCTACCGGTTGTACCCGCATCGACAACCTCCATCTAGTGTTTGCGCCAATAAATATGCCATGTCGCGACTGGCTTCAGCGGATTGAACTTGCCGGTCCATCCTGGAAACTCCTCTTCCGTTTCGTGAGCTTCATTTAGGTCCAATTCCTCTAGCGGTTCCGCGCTTCGACACGCCCGCACCGCTTTTGCAAGCTGCCCCGCTCGCGCCCAGGCGCTTCGCCCCGCTTCAAGGGGTGGCGCTTGCTCCGTTAGCACGTCCGCGCCATCGGCTCTCGCCGACCACTGCGTTTGTCACGTCCGTGCAGCGCTGCACTGCGCGCATCTCGAAATTCGCGTGCGGCTCTCCAGTTCGATTTGAGAGAGCCGCCCGAAAAAAATTGCGCGGGGATGCAAGCCAAGCGCAGCACGCCCTGCCGCAAGAGCGGAAGCGGGCGAAAAAAGGAGATGGAGGTTATGGCAATGGCAATCAACAAGGTGATCATGATCGGCAATCTGGGAGCTAACCCCGAGATTCGTGCGCTGCCTTCCGGGCAGAATGTCGCCAATTTTTCGCTGGCGACCACGGAGCGGTTTACGGACCGCCACGGCACCAAGCAGGAACGCACCGACTGGCATCGGATCGTCGCCTTCGGACCGCTGGCCGATACCTGCGAGCGGTTCCTGAGCAAAGGCCGACAGGTTTACATCGAAGGCCGACTTACTACCCGCCAGTACGAAGCCAAGGACGGCAGCGGCAAACGCTACCGGACTGAAATCGTAGCGCGGCAACTCCGCCTGCTCGGCAAGCACGCTGACGGCAACCCGCCCAAGGCTGAAGCTTCCGCCGACATCCCGTTTTAATTCCCGCCCACCACGGGAGAGCCGCGCAAGCGGTTCTCCCGTAACCATCCAAACCACAATCGGAGATTACAAAAATGAATGTTTACGAAATCGTTACCGAGAAGATCGTGAAGCTGCTCGAACAAGGAATAGTGCCGTGGCGCAGGCCGTGGACCGCGACCGGACTGCCGCGCAATCTGGTGAGCAAGAAGCCATATCGCGGCGTGAACGTGTTTTTGCTTTCCGCCTCAAAGTACGTTTCGCCATTCTGGTTGACCATGCGCCAGGCGAACGAGCTTGGCGGACACATTCGCAAAGGCGAGGAATCCACCGCGATCGTCTATTGGAAAATCGAAAACGCGAAGTCGAGCCCGGAAGACCTCGACGCTCAGGAGACCGAGAAAAAGACGCGCCGTCGATTCCTACTCAGATTTTATCGGGTTTGGAACCTCGAACAATGCGAACTGCCGCAAGCCGTACTCGACAAGCTTCCGAAGATGGAAACACATCAGCACGATCCGATCGGAGCCATCGAAAGGATCATAGCCGGAATGCCTAACCCGCCCGAAATAGTACGCGGAGGCTCGAAAGCGTTTTACTCGCCGCTCACCGATCGCATTACGCTTCCGCCGCGCGAGCTATTCATCAGCGCCGAGGAAGAAGCCGCCACCGAAACGCACGAATTGATCCACAGCGTCGGCCACGAGAAGCGGCTTGCGCGAGAAGGCATTTGCGAAGCTGCGCCGTTCGGTTCGCCCGTCTATTCCAAGGAAGAGTTAACGGCGGAACTCGGAGCAGCCTATCTTTGCGCTGAAGCCGGAATCTCTAACGCGGTCATCGCCAATCAGGCCGCATATGTCGCAGGCTGGCTGAAGAAGCTTCGCGACGATCGCAAGCTTCTGATCCACGCCGCCGCGCAGGCACAGAAGGCCGCCGATTTCATTCTCAACCGTTCGTGCTCTGAGTAGACCGCGCGCGGCGCCCGAGCGGAAGCTCGGGCGCCGCCTTTATCCGAATCTCATTCGGCACAGCAGCTCAGCTTCGATACGTCCTTGCTGAACGACAGCGCGACGATCTTTAGCGCCTCGCACATGGTTGGATAGATGTGCAGCATGCCAACGAAGTCCTCGACCGTCGCACCCAGACGGATTCCCATCGCCGCCTCGTGGATTACTTCG
Source organism: Deltaproteobacteria bacterium (assembly GCA_027317185.1). Taxonomy (GTDB): domain Bacteria; phylum Desulfobacterota; class Binatia; order Binatales; family Binataceae; genus JAJPIG01. Next base: position 3,958 of record DAHVFB010000114.1, on the reverse strand, counting down.
GCCGCGTCCATCCCAACCATCGAGACTCCCAGCACCCGGCGGCTATCGCGCTCGGCTACCATCTTGATTACGCCATGCGGATTACGCACCGCCTGCGCCCGTGGCACCTGCTCCATCTTCACGGTTCGGCAGGCGCATCGATATCCTCGCTCCGTCGCCTGCTTATCCGTTAGTCCGACCACCGCGACCTCGGGGTCGGTGAAGATGGCGCGCGGAATCGCGCGATGGTCAACCTTGCGGCGCTCGCCGCCAAGCGCGTTGAGCGCCGCGATACCGCCGTCCTGTGCTCCCACCGGCGTTGCCATCTGGCTTTCGGTGTTCGCGCCGATCACATCACCCGCGGCCCAAACCTGCGGAGCGGTCGTCTGCAACTCGTCGTTGACGACGATCGCACCACGCTGATCGACGCGCACTCCGGCCATCTCCAAGCCGAGGCCTTCGGTATTGGGAACTCGGCCGGTGGCAATGAGCAAGTGTGACGAGCGCACCGTCGTGGAAGCCTTACCCGCCACGTCCACCGATATACCATCGCGGTCTCTGCGGACGGCCGCGGCCTTGCTACCCATCAGGATAGTGATTCCTTCCTTCTGGAGAATCTCGCCGAGCGTCGTGCCGACTTCAGGCTCATAGCTGGGTAAGAGGCTCTCGCTTGGTTCCAGGACGGTTACTCGCGTGCCGAGCCGGTGAAAAAACTGCCCCAGTTCAAGTGCGATATAGCCGCCGCCGACAATCGTGAGCGACTCCGGCTCCTCCTTGAGCTCCATGCTTTCGTGGCTGGTGAGTAGGTCGCTGGTCATGAACGGAACGCTGTCCAGGCCGTTTAGCGGCGCGACGAAAGGCCGCGAACCCGTCGCGACCAGAAAGCACTCGGCCTCCAGGCGAACATCCCCCACCTGAGTCGCGTTGCGATCGACAAACCGCGCAGTGCCCTCGAACACGCTGATGCGATCGCCGACGATGCTCTGGTATTTCTTCTCGCGGTAGTAGGCGATCACCTCATCTTTCTGGCGAACCAGTTCCGCAAAGTTGACCTTAAGCCGCGCCGGTTCGATTCCAGGATACCGGGGATGCGCCGCTTCGTGGACGATGCCCGCCGCTGCGATCAGATTCTTCGACGGCAGGCATCCGCGATTAACGCAGGTCCCGCCAAGCGTGCGGTTTTCCGTCATCGCGACGGTCTTGCCCAGTTCGACGGCTCTAATCGCAGCCGCGAATGCCGTTGAGCCGGAACCGAGAATCACGAAATCGAATCGCTGCATTTCCATATCCTGCTGGTCTTCAAACCGATTCGCGGCTGCCTTCACCTGCGGGCGGACAGGTCGGGCAAGAAGCGGAACCCGCGGATCGACTCGGAGCGAGGATCCAAGCTGACGCGATCACCAGGATTGCGGCGCCCGCGTAGGTTATCGCGTTTGATTCCAGTAGGAATTTGCCCGGCAGGATGATTGCGGCGGAGAGCAGGCCCAAAACGAAAGGTCCATAGCCCTTGAGTTTGATCTGCAAGCCCAGCCCCACGACAGCCACGGCCAGAAGGGCTCCGGTAAGGGGCAGCAGATACGTTGAGGAGGCGAGGAATCCGAGACCCAGCGAAGAAACCAGCGCGGCATAAGCCGGCCAGCATAGCGGGCAGGCAAGGCTGGGCAGCAACGAAACCACGACTCCCGGTATTGTCAGCAGACCCAGCTTGCGCGGATCCCGTGCATTGATTGCGTCAGCCATTGTGACCTCCTACGTGTTGTTCGGACCAACGTTCGCATCGAGGCTGTCCAGGATCGGGCAGTCGCTGGTTTTCCCGCGCCGCGCGCATGCGCTGATCAGTTCGGAGAGCGCGGCCTTCATTTGCTGCAGAGAGTGGATCTTCTTGTCGATGTCGGCGACCTTGGCCTGCGTTCGTGCGCGCACTCGATCGCACGCATCAACCGAATTAACGCGCAGCGCCAACAACTCCCCGATCTCGTTCAGCGAGAAGCCCAGGACTTTCGCGTGCCTGATGAACCTGAGGCGCCTGAGCGCGTCATCGGAGAAGACGCGATATCCTGCCATCGAACGCGACGCGCGCGGAAGCAACCCGCGCTGTTCGTAGTAGCGGACAGTCTCGCGATTCACTTGCCCGCGTTTGGCCAACTCGCCCATCGTGAGCCGCTCCATTGGGATACGCCTCAGGGCAGCGGGACGCCGATGCCGGCCGCTCTCAGACTCGCCTCGTCAGGACCCAGGCCCGTGCAGCACGTAGCGAGCCGGCCGTCGATCACCACCGCCGGAACGGTATGAATTCCGTAACTCTTCGCCTTTGCGGCAACCGTGGGATCGTGCATGTCGTGCACCGTAACCTCGCATGATGGGCAGGCGAGCCGCCGAACCAATGCTTGCGTCTCCTCGCAAGCCGGGCATTCGGCACTGAAGATTTCAATTTTGCGTTTGGAACTCATGGTCACATCTCCTATTAAATAGCAGCCTACACCCTGTACGTAGGTGCAGGGTCAAGCCTGACCGCGGCGATGGCGGGACCGCCGCGGAAGCTCCTTAGCTACCTCACTGCGGCCCAAGGTCAGCGTGTGGGGATGCCAGCGTAGGTTCCGCGATATCGGATCAGCGCTCGTATAATTAGGGGCACGCCGAGGGCGCTGGGCACTGTCCATTACGCGGGGTGCGGGAGGTCCTTCCACCGAGGCTGGCTGCTGCCGTTATCGCCGCAGAAGGCGGTGAGCATCGCCACGTACGACACACCCATACCCGCCGATGTGCGACCACAGCTGCGAGAGTCACCAGCCCCGCAGCCAATCGCCAGGGTCGGGTAGATGACCAGACCGGGGCCGAGGTCCGCGTTGCGGCTGAATCCGGCACAAGGGGATGCTCCGAGCTTGCGCCAGGCGCGGGCATCTCAACAAAGGAGCGATTGATGTTTCAGTCCCCCAATGATCCCGCTGAGCAGCGCGCCGCCACGACCAAGCCGCACGTCAGGCGCGACGCCGTGCGAAACTACTTCGAAGCAATGGCTGGCTTGCGCGCCCGGATGAAGGCGCTCGCAAACTTGCCGCCGATCTCCGTGGCAATACGTTCGGCGTCGGGACCAAAGCTCGCCAGCAAGTCCCGTCCATTCTCTGCGGTGTAGACTCGCGTTGGTTCGATTTCGATCCCCACGAACCCCGCGCGCTCGTCGAGCTTGCCTTCGTACTCGCGGTCTTCGAGCGCTCCGGCGATACATCCGGCCCACAATTCAACGCTGCGCCTGATGTCGGTAGGCACCTCGCCGCGAACGACGATGTTCGACACCGCGAACCTGCCGCTCGGCTTGAGCACGCGAAACGCCTCCGCCAGGGCGCGATCCTTATTGCCGGAGAGGTTGATCACACAATCAGAAATGACGACGTCAACCGAGTTATCGACCATATCGTGTTGAGAGGACCGGCGCTTCCGCCAAGGAGACCTGCCCCTTAAGGCGCGAAAAGGGTTTCTGTGCGGAACGGCGCGAGCGCGGCAACTGCCGCCATGAGCTGAATACACAAGATATCCCAAACGCCGCGCCGAAGCCCCGGCTAGCGCGACGGCACCGAGGGCGGATTCAAACGGTCGTCGCAATACCTCGACAGGGGGAATTGGGATGACGATTCAAAAGCGCCGCTCGGATCGATCTGGGCGAGCAGCGTTGCAGTCGCCGGGACGGCCTCCGCTGGCGCGACGGGAGAACTATCAGCAGTTTTGGGCAGCGGTTGCAGCGGGTCGTTCGAGTGAGGAAGCTGCGATCGATGCCGGGGTATCGCCGGCCGTGGGCGGCCGTTGGTTCCGGAGGGCAGGCGGCATGCCACCGTCACATTTTTTGCGGTCTTCAAAGCCCCTATCGGGCCGTTATCTATCGTTTGCCGAGCGCGAAGAGATCGCCATTTTGCGGGTTCAGGAGCATGGAGTTTGCGCCATTGCCCGCAAGCTCGGGCGTGCCCCTTCGACGATCTCGCGCGAG
>DAHVFB010000113.1 GCA_027317185.1 Deltaproteobacteria bacterium | reverse complement strand
ATACCAATTCTGCGTGATTGCGGACGCGATCTGGCCGGACTGGCCAAAGGCAAGGTGTGGGGCTTTATCGGTCTGATGGACGCGGAATAGATCGCATCCGCTGGATATTTTTTTCTATTTCCTTGATTATTCGCAAGCGCGAGATTGGTTTCGGACGCCATCGGGGAGGCATGAGGTCATTGGATACAAAGACATCAAAATCTATCAACAGACCAACCGGACGGTGTGCGCTGCTTTTCGCGCTGGCGCTGGCAGCGGCCACCTTGATGACGCGGGCGGCGAATGCGGCGGATACCGGATGGACCCACTACGGCAACGATGCCGGTAATACGCATTACAGTTCGCTCGCGCAGATCAAGCCGGACAACATCGCGCATCTTCATGCCGCCTATGCGGTTTCGCTCGGTGCTCTACGGTCGAACCAGTCCACCCCGCTGGTGGTGGGCGATACGATGTACGTCACCAGTTCCTGGGGGCCGAAATTTGTTTACGCGCTTGACGCGGCGACCGGCGCAATCAAGTGGCGCTACCAGTCTTTCGTTCCGGAAAACGTGATCCAGTTTGCCTGCTGCGACGTCGGTAATCGCGGCGTCTCATACCGCGACGGCAAAGTATTTGTCGGGCAACTCGACGGTAAACTGGTGGCGCTTGACGCGAAAACCGGCAAGCCGATCTGGAAGACCAAGGTGGTCGACTACAAGCAGGGGGCGGTGATCTCATCGCCGCCGGTGATCGCGGGAAACAAGGTGATCACCGGGTTCGGCGGCGGAGATTACGGCGTGCGCGGCTATTTATCCGCCTATGATGCCGATACTGGAAAACTGCTGTGGAAGACTTACACGGTTCCCGGCCCGGGCGAACCTGGCAACGAGACCTGGAAAGGCGATAGCTGGAAGCACGGCGGGGCGGCTTCATGGGTTCCCGGGTCCTACGACCCCAAACTGAACATCGTCTATTTTGGCACCAGTAACCCCGGCCCATGGGAGGCCGGCCTGCGTTCCACAAACACCCCCGACGGCAAGTACGTCAACCTGTACAGCTCGAGCGTGGTGGCGCTTAATCCGGATACGGGCAAGATCCTGTGGTATATCCAGTACACGCCCGACGACGCCTGGGACTTCGACGGGGTGAACGAGTCGGTGCTGGCCGACCTGACGATCGATGGCAAAAAGCTTCCCGCTCTGATGCACGCCGATCGCAACGGCTTTCTATATGTTGCGAATCGAAAAACCGGCCGCTTGATCTCCGCCAAGCCGTTCGTTCCGGTCACCTGGGCCACCGGTATCAATCTCGAGACCGGCCGGCCAATCGAAGTGCCCGGGATGCGTCCGACGCTGACTCATGAGGCGCACGTCTGTCCCAGCATGATGGGGGGCAAGAACTGGCAACCGATGTCTTACAATCCGGGCACCGGTCTGGTGTACATTCCCGCGCTAAATCTCTGCGTGGCCGAAAAAGAGGACAAGGTCGAATATCACAAAGGTTTGATGTACGTCGGAATCAATCCCTTCAGCCTTTACACCGGGCCGGGCGGCTATAACGGTGAATTGATCGCGTGGAATCCGATCACGCAAGCGGCGGCCTGGAGCATCCACGAACCGCTCTGGTACCTGAGCGGCGTGCTTTCCACCGGCGGCGGTCTGGTCTTTTACGGCACGCTCGACGGATGGTTCAAAGCGGTCGATGCGAAGAGTGGCAAGCTGTTGTGGAAATTCTACACCGGCAGCGGGGTCAACGCGGCGCCGATCACTTATGAAGTCGGCGGCAGGCAATATATCGCGGTGGTATCCGGGCGGACAGTCACGATGTTGAGCCTGCTGGGCAAGTTCGCCGCCCCCGCAGCCGAGAAAACGGCGGAATCCGGCATGCTGTTCGTGTTCGCGCTCGATCAATGATGCCGCGGCGACTGCTCCTTATCAGCCTGATCTTCGCCGGCCTGGCAATTTTTCGGATCCCCGCGACCTACGCGGGAGCCGATGCGAAGGCGGCCGATTCCCATGCGATCGAGCAGGGACGGCATCTGTTCAACGCGAATTGTGCGCATTGTCATGGCGAGGATGCCGGGGCCGAAGACCCGTACTATAACCTGCCGCAATTACTCAGCGACAAAAGCGACAAGGATTTCACCACCGCGGTGACCAACGGCATTCCGGATAAAGGAATGCCGCCCTGGAAGACCATTTTGAAGCCTGGCCAGATTGGGGATCTGCTGGTCTACCTGCGATCGGTGGAGAAAGAGCAGGGTATCGATACCGGATCGCAGCCATAACCCGGCCGGCGGTCTTTTCTCGACATCAGGCAAGGGTGAACCCGCGCCGCCCGGTTTGCGAGCGGCGCGGATTCACAAAGATTCGGTTACAAGCCTTCGCTGAAGAAATCCATCAGCAGGGCGTTGAAGCGCCGGGCATGTTCGATCTGCGTCCAATGGCCGCACTGACCGAAGACATGAAGCTGGGCGCGCGGAATCAGCTCAAAAATCCGATACGAACTGGTGAGCGGGAGGATGCGGTCCTCGCGGCCATGAATAACCAGGGTTTCCTGCGTCATCGCGCGCAGTTTCGCCTCGTCAACCGCCATCGCATCGATCCAGCGCTGGCGCGGGGCGGGAAACATCGCGGCATAGGCTTCCTGGACGCCGGGACGGATACTGGCCTCGTGGCGCATGCGGGCAAGTTCGTCGGTCACCAGTGAGCGATCGAAGGCGAAGATATCGAGCAGTTTGCGCATGTTTTCGATCGAAGGCGTGAAGCCCCAGGCATAGTCGAGCCCAGGCGTCAGTTCGAACCGGACTCCCGCCGACCCCATCACAACCAGGCGCGAAACCCGGTCGGGGTAACGGGTTGCGAGGTGGAGCGAGAGGCCGCCGCCGAATGAATTGCCGACCAGGCTGAACTTCTCCAGTCCGAGCGCATCTGCGAATCCGATCGCATGGCGGACCCAGGTATCCATCGAGTATTCGATTCCGCTCGGCCGTTCGGTAAAGCCAAACCCCACGATATCGGGCGCGAGCACGCGGAACCGTTTCGCCAATTCCGGGATAACCAGCCGCCAGTTGGCGAAGGCGCTCACGCCGGGGCCTGAACCGTGCAGCAGGAGAATTGGGGCACCCTGACCCGCTTCGTGATAATTGGTTTTAATATTTCCGGCCTGGATACTCGCGCCGATTTCTGGATTGCTAGCGGCCATGTCACACTCCGTGAAGGGAAGTTCGTTCGAGAATCGCGCGGTGCACGCGAGAAGGCAAGCCCAAGCTGAAGTTGAGCCACGGCGGTGGCCGATACTGGATGGTCGCTGCACGCCGGTGCGCGCAACCAGCGCAACTCGCCGACAGCGCGACGCGCTGAGCCGACGGTTACACTTAAACCGGAGAAAACCCGCCCAAAGCGAGATTTACCCTGAAGTGAGCAGCCGCCCCACAGGGCGTAATCAGAAGCGAGGTTTAATTCTCGCTTTGAAAGCCGCTTCCACCGGATTTCAGATTGCCTTCAAGGCACCACCGATCAATAACCTCTGCATTAAAGCGCCAATCGGTGCCGATTCGAAAACCCGGCAACTCCCCCCGCCGAAGGAGCTTATAAATGGTTGACGGATGTACACGCAGATAGGATGAAAGCTCTTTTACCGTCATCACTCGGGGAATCGTGTAATTTCGATCGGTTGTCATGTCCTCACCCGCGTCACGCTCAAAATTTGTGACTCTTAGTCAGCCTTACATCCAAATGGATGCTAATCATAACCAACTTGTGCGAAGTATGAACCAATACTCCAGACCAAATCAAGTGGTCTAGTGACAAGAAGTCACCCTGCGGTAGAAGGGAGCAATTGTCGGGCCACGCTGACAGTAAAAACCGATTCAAATGGAGGTTTGGTCCTATGGAGCGAATTCAGAGCACACTAATGCGATTTTGCCTAATATTATCGCTCGTCGCGCTACTTCTGATTCCGATATGTGGCCCGATCGCATCTGATGCCGCACAGATGCCACGGCTTGCTCTATCTAGTCCTGCGTTCATAAACAGCGGCATAATTCCGACACAATACACCTGCAATGGCGCCAATGAATCGCCACCCCTGTCATGGAGCGGCGCGCCTAAACGCACCATATCGTTCGCCCTGATCGTCAGGGACCCCGATGCTGGTAACGGCGATTTCATTCACTGGCTGGCGTTCAATATTCCCGCCAGCGTAACCCGTCTGGCTGCGCACCTCCAACGCCAGTGACCTTCCTCAGGGCGTCAACAGTCTCGGCCGGGTCGGCTATCATGGGCCGTGTCCGCCTCCCGGTCCGCCGCATCATTACCATTTCCAATTGATCGCGCTGGATTCGAGGCTCAACCTGAAGCCTGGGACCACGGTAGCTCAACTCGAAGCCGCCGCCTCAAAACATCAGCTTGAGAGGGTGGAGTTGATAGGCATTTTTTCGCGATAGGCGGTGGATGATGGTTGAAAAATCCAACAGAACCCTTAGATCGGCGGAGATTCGCGCCCACATCGGCCATCCGATCATTGATTGCGACGGCCACATGACCGAATTTGAGCCGGCTTTTCTCGATCATTTGAGAGCCGTTGGCGGTAATTCGCTGGCCGAACGATTCATGTCCGCGCCCGATTCCGGGTTTCGTTTTCCATGGTATGCCGCGGGTCAATCCGATCGCCGCGCCAATCGGATGATCCGGACTCCATGGTGGGCGCATCTCAGCCGCAATGCCCGTGATCGCGCCACCAGCGCTCTGCCGAAGTTGCTGCGGGAGCGGATGCCGGAGCTGGGACTGGACTACTCGATCGTTTACCCAAGCCTGGCCTTTTTTTCATTGCATATGGCGGATGACGAACTGCGCCGCGTCTTTTGCCGCGCCTTCAACGACTACAATGCGGCGTTGTTTCGCGAGGTCGCCGATCGCGCTACTCCGGTTGCGCTTATTCCAATGCATACGCCGGGCGAGGCGCTGGAGGAACTAGAGCATGCGGTTCGCGGCCTGCATCTCAAAACCATCCTGATGCCGGCCTTCGCCCGGCGTCCGATCCCCGCTCTCGCGAGCCAGGCGCCGAAACTCGCACGCAATCTGGCGTGGCTGGACAATTTCTGCCTTGACAGCGAATACGACTATGACCCGGTATGGGCCCGCTGTGTCGAATTGAGGGTTGCTCCTACCTTCCACTCGCCGTCGTTCGGCACCGGCAACCGGGTTTCCATCTCCAATTTTACCTACAATCACATTGGCCACTTCGCCTATTCGGCGGAAGGCATTTGCAAGGCGTTATTTCTGGGTGGAGTCACGCGCCGTTTTCCGCAACTGAAATTCGCTTTTCAGGAGGGCGGGGCCGGATGGGGATGTCTGCTGTATCGCGACCTGATCAGCCATTGGAACACCCGCAATCCGCAAGCGCTTGAAAATACCAATCCGAAAAATCGCAACGACGCTGAGTTGCGCGAGCTGTTCGTGCGTTACGGCGATGGATTTGCAGACCGCTTCGATCGGGTAAGCGAACGATCGGATCTGATCTGGGGCCGCGAAGAGAACGCCGAATCGATCGATGAATTCGCGCGGTGCGGGATCCGTCGAGCGGAGGACATTCGCGAGTTGTTTATCCCGCGTTTTTTCTTCGGATGCGAGGGCGGCGATCGTATCACCGGATGGGCCTTCGATGGCCGGCGAAATCCATTCCAGGCGCGGCTGGGTGCGATTTTCGGTTCCGATCTGGGCCACTTCGATCTGCCCGATATGACCGAGGCGGTGGCGGAGGCCTGGGAGCTGGTCGAGGAGGGCAACCTCAGCGAAGTCGATCTGCGCGATTTTTTGTTCCTGAACCCTTTGCGGCTGCATGCTGGAGTCAACCCCGACTTCTTTAAGGGCACCGCGATTGAAGGTGAGGTGAAGCGGATGCTGCGTGCAGGACTGGAGCCGATCGCCTAGCAGGGCGTCGAGCAAGGCAGGTCACTGAGATTTTCGTCAAATATTGCGCTCAAAACCCGGCGTGAAAACCGGCTGCTTTCCGCTGCGAGGTGGGGGTTGTTCCGCGTTCCCGAGGGGCAGGAACAACCCCCGCGTTGTTGCCTGCCAATTTCACAGCCTCACTTTTTCCGGGCTAAATTACCGTTTAGCGCCGCGAGATGGTCCTGAAGCGCTGCGCCATAGGAGTTTGGCTTGCCCGAATAGTCAGTTATCAAAGCCGGACCCGACGAGCAGGACCATCCCGGTCCTGTATCCCACGACCATCCCAGGTACCCGGCGCCTTGCCGGTCGAACCACTTCATCAAAGGATTCACCATCCGCGTGCTGCAATCGTGCTCTCCGAATTCGCCTGCCACCAACGGCACCTGCTGCTTAACTGGCGCTAGCATCGATGCGAAACAGCTTCTAGTGTTGCAGCCGCTATTATCATAGATATGAACTCCGGCGACCAACGCATGTGCTGGGTCCTGTGGCTTATTCGCCAGCCAGCCGGATAGATCGTTGCCCCAGCTACCGCCCGTAGCGATGGTTACGTTAAGCGCGCCGGTCTTGCGTACTGCATCCAACAGGGTCTGCATTCCGGCCGCCTGCCAACCGCTACTGGTGGTGCATCCGTTCCGCCAGCAGGACCAGTCCGAGGCTGCGCCGTTGGGCTCGCTATATAGATCGAACAAGGTGGCCGGATCGCGTTTGAAGGTTTTGGCGACTGAAGTCCAGAATTTCGGAGAGTGATCCGCATCGGCCATTTCCTGCTGGCTGGTGGCCAAATCGGATCCGGGTGCATTCCAATGCAGATCGACCACCGCATATATTCTGTGCCGATGCAGCAGGTTGACGAACTTAACAATCGCTTTTCTATAGTTCGCCCCGGAATAAGCCTCATTAACGCCGTTGATGCCTAGCCAGCAGTCCTCATTCAGCGGAATCCTTACCGCATTTACATGCCAGGCCGCGATTGCGGCCACTGAGTTATCGTCGCTCGGACCGTCAAATATTCCAGCGTTGCTTACACATTGAAATTCCGTTCCCGAACGATTAACTCCGATCAGCCGAATGGTCTCGCCACTGCCGTTTACAAGATGATTTCCATCAACTTTGACGATTAACCTGGACGGCTTCGGCATGTTCATTATCATTTGGCCTCGCGCCAACCTCAGCCTGTTCCCAGCGGCAATGTTGGATCGCGTCCTCCCATTATCCACGATCACGTTGATAAAACTGTTCTCAATCAACGCGCCGTTGCTCGCATAAGCCTTCACCGAAAGCAAATGCGGACCGTTCGAATAAATTGTGGTATTCCATCGATAGCTATTGGAAAGCGATGATCCGATGTACTTTTCATCTACATAAACACTCACTACCCGAGCAATCGCCGCCGGCACGGATATTGGGACAATCCCCGAGACTGTCGCTCCCGAGGTCGGCGAGGTAATAGTGTTGACGCCGAGCGCATTGCTCGCGAATGAAAGTCCGAACGCCATCACGATCGCTAACTGACGCGCGCCGACGCCCGCGCGCGGCATACACCATCGGTAAGTCATCCTGCTGCCCTCGCACACCATCGCAAACTGTCACGACAGCCATGCTTTAAAATTAGTCTTCGGCGGCGCTTGACACAGTGGCTATCTGAAGCCGCGCCCCTAGTCTGAATGAGAGTGAAAATCGAAAAGCCGTAACAGCCCCTTACCCCTCTGTTCGGAAATGGTCAGGAGATACAATCGCGGCGGCTGGTGAATCCGGCCGCCATAGGTTTCCCTTCTACCGCTTCAGTTCGAGCGAATTCAGCCGAACGGTCAACCCTTCACTAAAACCAACGTAAAAAGGTCAAGCCCTGCCCAATTGGCTGTCGTAACGGATTGAATGTGAATTCGGCATGCGCTTGCCAAAAAAGTTGCCCCGCGACAGTGGAGAAGGGACCGGCCACAGCCTAGGCCGATCCCTCCCCTAACACCTACTGCTTCATCGCCGGTAAATGATCGGCCACCCCGATTCCATAAGAGTTCGGTGCGCCGCTCCAGCCGCTAATCAGGGATGGTCCCGCCGAACAGGCGCCGACGTTCCATGACCAGGCCAGATAACTGGCGTTATGGCTGTCGAACCAACTCATTAGTGGGTTCACCACGGAACTGTCGGTGCAATCATGCTCGCCGAATTCACCAGCGACCACCGGTACGGCGGCTGTGAGCGAAGGCAACTCGGAGTTATAGCAACTCGGAGAATTACATCCACTTGTGTCGTATACGTGTATCGAAGCGATCAAGGCATGCTTTGGATCTTTGGGCTTATTGGATAACCATCCGCTAAGATCATTCCCCCAGCTACCGCCGCTTGCCATCACCACATTACCCGCTCCGGTACCGCGAACAGCGTTCAACAGGGTCTGCATGCCCGCCGCCTGCCATCCTGCGTTGGTGGTACAGCCGTGCAGCCAGCAGGACCAGTTCGAGGCTGCGCCGTGCGGCTCGTTATAAAGATCGAATATCACCGCGCGATCTTTCTTAAAGGTGTTCGCAACCGAGGTCCAAAAGGCAGGTGAATGGTCTGCATCAGCCATCTCCTGCTGACCCGTGGCCAGGGTCTTGCCCGGGGCGTTCCAATGCAAATCAAGAATTGCATATAGGCCATATTTGCGCAGAGTGGCGACGTAGGCGACTATTGCCTGCCGATACTTAGGACCGGAGTAGGCGGGATTGACGCCGTTGATACCGAGCCAGCAATCTTCATTAAGCGGAACGCGCACCGCATTCATTTTCCAGGCAGCCATCGAGGCCACCGAAGCATCGTCGCTAGGACCATCGAAAATCCCGGCGTTTGAAACGCACTGATACTCAGTTCCCGATCGGTTAACACCCAGCAGGCGGACAGGTCTGTTCCCACGGCCGACCAGATGGTTGCGCACGACCCGCACTACAAGACCGCGTGCGAGATTGTGTGTCCGCGGGGTCTTGTGGGGTTTCTGCGCGTTATTGGAAGGTACCCGAGCCGGGGCCGCTGCACCGGCGGCGGAGGCTGCTACCGCGCTGTTCTGTACCGTAACATTTATAGAGTTGGTTCCAACAACGGTGCCTGCCGAAGTGTCCACCACGACGGAAAGTATATGTGAACCATTAGTCACTCGACTGGAGTTCCAGTCATACGTGTTTTGCTGTACGGCAGCTATCAGTTGCCCATCAACTAGAAACTTCACTTTCGAACCAGAGTTGGCCGATACTGAGATCGGCACAGTTCCCGACACAGTTGTTCCGGCCGTCGGCGAAGTAATTACCGGAGTTACAGCTTGCGCTGGAGTCGCCGCTGCGCTGACAAGAATGGCGACTCCCCAAGAGACAGACATGATAATTGCGAAACCGCGTAGGCCGCGCGTTTGTCGGGTGTGCATAAACCCCTCCCCGTCCGCGCCAAAAGCGCTCGCTTCCGGCGCAGGTGAATCGTCGCAGCACAATGCCGTCCGGCCCCGCAAAAAGGCCGTCTACGCAAAGCGCTTATGCTGCGAATTACCTGTGCGTCTCGAGAGTTAATGCTCTGAGACACACAACCCGAGGACTGTACGAGCCGGTGTTAGCCGAACCAGGCAAGGTGAGAAGTCAGGCGGTGTTCAACCGTCTGCAGCCACAGTCCCCCCTCTTGTTGACGGGGCTAGTTCACGTGAATTGAGCCGACTGGTCAAGTAGTGCAGCTAGTTAAGCGTACATACTCTGTAAGTAGCTGAATGCGTTTTAATGGCATATCTTAAGTTTTAGTAAGGGACGATTGGGAATAAGCCGGTCAGAATACTGTGGAAAGTTACGCGAATTTTCCTGCTGGGATGGCGTTGGCTGCCGCCGATAGCGATGTAGGTCATGCGGGCTGTTTGAAAGCGGTAGTCCGAGTCTATAAGAAAGATTCAAACAGCACGGATAATATCAGTTTAGGGCATTTGAAGATAAGCAACTTGTAAAGCGCGGGATGCATCGGCATTGCCAACCTGGAGACAGTCGCCGAGTTTGCTTTTGTATGGTTTATTTTGCAGCGTAAGAAATCGAGGTGACGATTATGACGCGCAACAACAGGACCTCGCGCTCGCAAGCGGTTCGCGCCCGGCTGTCTCATCCGATTGTCGACGTCGACGGTCATTGCGCCGAATTCGAGCCGGTGCTGCTGGACTATTTGCGCGAAGTCGGCGGGCCAAAAATTGTAGATCGGTATAAAGCCACGCCGGAGAATCCTTTTTTGTATCGATGGCATTCGCTGGATGCCCTGCAGCGGCGGGAGGAACGGCTGCCGCGTCCCAACTGGTGGGGACATCCGACCAGCAACACGCTCGACCGCGCTACCAGCGCGCTTCCGCGGCTGATGTACGAGCGTATCGGCGAGATGGGACTCGATTTCTGCGTGCTTTATCCAAGCATCAACCTCAACTCGTCTCACCTCGCGGATGAAGAGGTACGGCGCGCCGCCTGCCGCGCGTTTAACCTTTACCAAGCTGAAATGTTTCGCGATCTGTCGGATCGGCTGACGCCAGTCGCAGTGATTCCAATGCATACGCCGGCGGAAGCGATCGAAGAGCTGGAGTATGTGGCCGACACGCTTAAGCTGAAAGCGATCGTGATGCCGGCCTACGTGCGGCGTCCAATTCCGGCATTGGCGCGCAAGGCGCCCGATCTGGCGCAGCAGCTTTATTGGCTCGATACCTACTGTCTCGACAGCGATTATGATTACGACCCGGTGTGGGCTAAGTGCGTCGAGCTGCGCCTGGCCCCGAGCTTCCATTCGCGCGGCACCGGAATCGGCACGCGCAATTCAATTTCGAATTTTACCTATAATCATATCGGTCATTTCGCCTACTCGGCGGAAGGCATCTGCAAAGCAATTTTTCTGGGCGGAGTGACGCGGCGCTTTCCGAGCCTGCGGTTCGCGTTTCAGGAGGGTGGAATCGGATGGGCGCGGGGATTGTTCGGCGACCTCGTAAGCCATTGGAAGACGCGCAATCCAGCTGCGGTCGCCAGCCGCAATCCTGCGCATCTGGATCATCAAATGTTTCGTGAGCTGGCGCTCGAATATGGCGGAAAACGGTACGCCGACAAATTCCCGGTAAAGGCCGAGGACATTTCGGTGGTCATGTGGGGTACGCCGGAGCGTGCCGAAGATTTGAACGAATGGGCGCGCAGCGGCGTCGAACAGATCGAGGATATTCGCGATGGTTTCGTGCCCCGGTTCTTTTTTGGTTGCGAGGGAGACGACAAATTGACCGCGCTCGCGTTTCGCCGCGAGCTGAATCCCTTTGGCGCACAACTCAACGCGATTTATGGATCCGACCTCGGCCATTTCGATCTGCCCGATATGCGCGATGCGGCTTATGAGGCCTGGGAACTGGTCGAGGACGGTGTGATCAATGAATCGGAGTTCCGCGATTTCGTGTTCGCGAACCCCGTCCGTCTCCACGGCGGAATGAATCCGGATTTTTTTAAGGGTACCGCGATTGAACGTGAAGCCGCCGCCATCCTGGCCGAGACGGACCGGCCAACCTCCGCGGCTCGGAAGTAAATCGGCGCAACGCGGCGATCCGATAGATGTTACAGAAAACGCAATTCGTCACCTCCGCGTTCAATCGAGAGGGCTGTCCACGATGGGACCGCGTGGAAATAGCCTTTGCTGGACGCTCGAACGTCGGCAAGAGTTCACTGCTCAATGCACTAACGGGAAAGCGCGGCCTCGCCCGCACCAGCCGCACTCCGGGGCGCACGCGCTCGCTAAATTTTTTCGAGGCCGGTGAAACGATCGCGCTGGTCGATCTGCCCGGTTACGGGTACGCCGC
The DNA here is from genome assembly GCA_027317185.1 of Deltaproteobacteria bacterium. Classification (GTDB taxonomy): domain Bacteria; phylum Desulfobacterota; class Binatia; order Binatales; family Binataceae; genus JAJPIG01. The sequence goes on along the minus strand of DAHVFB010000113.1, from coordinate 1,175 downwards.
GATGTCGCATGATCAGGCCGCCGGCCTCGCGAACCTGCTACGCGATTATCTGATCTCGCGCCGCAACCTGGTGGCGCTGGCCATGTTGATCGACGGACGGCGCGGACCCGAGCGCGAAGAACTGGAACTGGCGGCGATGGCCGCCGAGCGCGGGATCGATCTGATCGTAATCGCCACCAAATGCGATAAGCTGCGCGCCGCGAAGCGGGCTGCCTTGCCGAAACTGTTTGCCGCGGTCGGCGGCGCTCCAATCCTTTGCTCAGCGCCCGACGCCGAGGGTATCGAACAACTGCGCCGTGTCATCCGCCGCTATGCGGATCGCGGCATGCCCGGCATCGCTATCCACGGCTGATGCTATCGATTCCGGTGACCCCGGCCGTCAGTGTCGTAATTCCCACGCATAATCGGCGCATGCTGGTGCGCGATGCGATCGAATCCGTGCTGGCGCAGTGCAATGTGGCGCTCGAACTAATCGTCGTCGACGATGGCTCGATCGATGGGACCGCGGCGGAATTGATGCCTGCGTATGCGGACCGAGTCCGCTGGATATGCACCGAAAATCGAGGCCCCGCAGCGGCGCGCAATGCCGGCGTCGCGATCGCCAGCGGTGAGTTTGTGGCCTTTCTGGATTCGGACGATCGCTGGATGCCCGCCAAGCTTGAACGGCAGATCGCTTTCATGCGCGCCAATCCCGCTTGCCGGATTTCGCAATGCCAGGAACGATGGCTCCGCAACGGACGCCAGGTAAATCCCGGACAGCGTCATTTGAAGCGCGGCGGCGACATTTTTCTGGAATCATTAAGCACCTGCCTGGTCAGCCCCTCGGCGGTAATCATGCACCGCGATCTTTTCCGCGAGATCGGTGGTTTCGATGAAACGATGCAAGCCTGCGAAGACTATGATCTGTGGTTGCGGATTCTCGCCGACACCGAGATTGCGCTACTCGATGAGATTCTGGTGATCCGGCGCGGAGGCCATCCTGGGCAGCTATCAGCCACGGTGCCGGCGCTCGATCGTTTCAGAATCCTTTCCATAATGAAGTTGCTGGCCGGCCTCCGCCTGACGCCTGATCGCCGGGTCGCCGCATACGCCGTATTGATCGAGAAGATTGCGATCTACGCCAATGGATTGGAGCGGCGCGGAAAAATCGAAGCGGCGCAGGCCTGCCGATCGAT
>DAHVFB010000112.1 GCA_027317185.1 Deltaproteobacteria bacterium | reverse complement strand
CGGCATAGTGCGTGCTCATCACGCCAAGCAGCCCTGCAAGTATGAAACCACTGAAACCTGTCAACAAAATACGTCTCATAATTGTGCTCGTCCTTTTTGTGCCCGTCCTTTTTGCAACTTGGGCTGCAGCCGATTTACCCGAATTTCAGCGGCGCGCCGATCCGGCCTCGACCGGTGATTCGACTTCGCCGAAAACATCGCGCCAGAACGGCCGCCGTCGTTTTCGCATTCGCGCCACGCCCAGCCGATGGAGGTGAAACTCCAAGGTCTCGCGCAGGTCGCGGTTAAGCCGATCCAGTTCGATCTCTTCGGCGGTCTTGCCATGCTGTAGCGCGTCGGCCGCGCCGACCACACGGCGACGTCCATAAAGCTGCTGATAGCGCAACTCGGCCTTCGCCAATACAAGTTTGTATTTACGGTCAAGCTGACTCAAAGAATCGGCGGTGTCCGACAGTGCGATAAACCGCCGCCGCAGCAGCCACCATTCGATCACCGTTACCAGGATCACGCCGAACATCAATAAGGCGATTATTCCGAGCGTCACGGCGGTTCCGCGCCATCGCGGCAGCACCGACACTTCGCCCCGCAGTTCGCTGTTTTGATCGGCCAGCGCACCGGTCTTTTCCATCAGCGTGCGGGTTTTCAGATTGGCGGCGGCGGCCTTTTCATCGGATTCGGCCATTTCGGCCTTGAGCGTATCGACTTGTGCGTTCAGCGTTCGCATCTGCGCGGCGAACGGATTGGGTATTCGCAACGTCCTGCCGACCATCAGCACGGTCCCGATATCGATGCGATTGGCGCGCGCAAGATCTTCCGGCTGCAAGCCAAAAGTAGCGGCTATCGAGCCGAGCGAATCTCCCGCACGAACCGAGTAGGTGAATTCCCCGCCACGCCGGGCGACCGGGGAGGGTTGCCTGGAGCTGGGAACCGGGGCGGCCGTGCGGACTGCCAAAACCGGTGCAGGCGCCGACGATGCTGAAAATTTTACTGGCGATCTATCTGGCGCGAGCCGTATTAGCGCGGGCCGGGTTTTTGCGGGCGGCTCGTCATACTCGGAGATTTGTGCGAATGCGAGGTGCGAGAAACTGACGATAAAAATCGCACCTCCCAGCAGGTATGCCCACCGTGCGATGAGCGCATGGCACTTCATCTGGCTGTTTGACACTGGTCCTTAGGTTAGTCCAATGGCGGCAGGAAGCAAACGCAATTTGAGTCACGAGTCGGGCCTGAATCTGCTTCAATTAGCCTGTTTTATTCAGTAGCGAGGTTTTGTGACTTCCTGAACCAGGCCAGATATTCCTGATTGCCGGCGGCTCCGGTGATCGGCGAGCTTATCGTGCCGCCACAAACAAGGTTGAGTTTCGTCGCAAATTCCACAATTTCCGCCACCGTTCGCGCGCGCAATTCCTCGTCCCGCACCACACCGCCCTTGCCGGTCAGTCCGCGGCCGACCTCGAATTGCGGCTTGATCAAAGCGATGATCTCAGCCGATGGTGCGGAAATTTCAACCAGCACCGGGATCACCAGACGCAGCGAGATGAAGCTGACGTCGATCACCGCAAGGTCCGGACGATATGGCAAATCTTTGGACTTCACGAAGCGGATGTTGGTCCGATCCATTACGCTGACGCGGGTGTCGCCGCGCAAGTTGGAGGCAAGCTGCCCATAGCCAACGTCGATTGCGATCACCCGCGCGACTCCGCGCCGCAGCAGAACGTCGGTAAAACCGCCGTTGGACGCTCCGATATCCACAGCGTCGCGGCCATCCACTTCAATCGCGAAGGCGTCGAGCGCCGCGCTCAACTTGTAGGCGCCGCGGCTGGCGTACTCTCGCGGGCCGCCAACCAGCACGATTTCGGCCTCGGCCGAAACTCGCAGGTCAGCTTTGTAGGCCGTCCGCGAATCGACTCGCACCCGCCCGGCCATGATCAGGCGCTGAGCCCGCTCGCGGCTTTCGGCCACGCCGCGCCGCGTCATTTCGATATCGAGCCGGGTTTTTTGCCCCAAACGGCCCTCTCTTCAGCCGCGCTCGCGAACCAGCGGACCGGTCGGCTGGTCCTGCGTAAAGTTGGGCCACGGTTGCCGCGATGCCACCACTCGATTGCGCAGCACGCCGATCTTTTCGACCTCAAGCTCGACCTCATCGCCAGCGTGCAGCCTTTTGTCGCCGGCGAAGGTTCCGGTCGAGATGATATCGCCGGCTTCCATCTGGGTGTAATCGGAACAATAAGCCAAGATTTCGTATGGATCGAACACCATGCCGGAGGTGTTGCCGGAGCGCGTGACCTTGCCGTTGATGCGCACCTCCATCTTCAGATTGCGCGGGTCGGGAAGTTCCTTGCGCGTGACAATCCACGGTCCCATCGGCGAGAAGCTGGCGAAATTTTTCGCGTATGCGTACGGCTGGCCCATCTTGAGCCGTTCGCGCTGGCGATCACGAGCCGATACGTCGTTGCAGATGGTGTAGCCGAAAATATAGTTATCGGCCTCGTGCGGCCGGATGTGCCGGCAGTTGCGTCCCACCACCATCGCCAGTTCATGCTCTTCATCGACGTGTTGCGGAAATGGCGGCAGTTCGATTTCTCCGCCGTGCGCGATCAAATTGCAGGAATACTTCGTGAAGATGATTGGCTCATCGAAGAAGCTCAGATTGGTCTCTTCAATATGGGTGCGGTAATTAAGCGCCAGCGCGAGAATCTTCGGTGGCCGCACGATCGGCGGCAGCCAGCTTGGATCGGCAACGAGGTAGTCACGCAGTTTACCGCTCGTGCGCAGTTGCGCGATACTCGCTTCGCCGATTGTATCGATATCGATTCCCGACTCGATAATCGCCAGCATCGAGCCGCTGTCCACGGAGCGCGGATGAGTGGTCTCCAGCGCGCGGGTCAAATCGATAATTCCCTCCGGAATTACTGCGCCAACGTGAGCTAAGCCATTGGCATCGAATGAAAGCAACTTCATCTGGATTTTTTCCTAAGTTCTTTTGAGTTCCGTGCGCAGAAAACTATCAAACCTGGCAGCGGAAAGCCCCCTCACCGCTCTCCTATTGGACCAATACTTACACGAATCGTGGCGAGTCGTTAGGCGGTAAAAAATTCAAAAAACGCGGTCTCCGTCGGCCTTGCGGAGCCTCCGCAAACCCTAACGATGGAACAAAGCCTTTGATTTACTCAGTTTCTTGGCGATGGCACAGAGCTTGTGTGTAATCTTCGTCGCACACAGCGGGATGGTAACTTTTGCAAAAATATTGAGGCTTACCGGCCTGATCGTAAATTGCGGCTTAAGTGCGTAATTTTCGAGGATTTTCGGGAGAAACCCTGCTCAATCCGATTAAAATTTTGTACGTGATGTGACGATGTATTATCGCCATTTCGGCCTTAGTGGCCCTCCGTTTCGTTTCACCTGCGCGCCCGAGACGTTGTTCACGGGAAAATCGCATCGCGAGGCGCTCGCGGCGCTAGAGTGGGGTTTGCTCTACGAGCCCACCGGATTCACGCTTCTGATCGGCGAGCCGGGGATGGGTAAGACCACACTCGCAGGTTCCTTGCTCGCGCGCAGTTATCAGCAGGTGCGGCTGGCCTTTGTGGGGAATCCGCGCCTGGGCTTGAAAGGCGTGTTACGCGAGATCGTGCGTCAATTTGGCATCCCCGAAACCGGCGCCGGACGGATCTGGGCGCTCGAAGCTTTAAACGGTTTTCTCGCCAAGCTGGGACCTGAAGATCGGGCAGTGGTGATCTTCGATGAAGCGCAACTATTCAGCGATACCGAACTGGAAGAAATCCGCCTGTTGGCGAACTGCGGCCCGCCGGAACGAAAACAATTAAATTTTCTACTGTTGGGACAGCCGGTGCTGCTCGATCGGCTGGCGGATCCGCGATTGCGCCAACTCAACGATCGGATTGGCGCGCGCGCAATCCTGAAGCCTCTCGGCCGCAAGGAATCGCACGGATATATCGCCCATCGGCTATACACGGTAAACGGCGACCCGGATCGGATATTTGATCGCCGCGCGCTGGCGCATATCGTCGACAGCGCCGGTGGCATACCGCGCAGGATGAGCGTGCTGTGTCATAATGCGATGCTGCTCGCCTATGCCGAAAGGATGGCGCGGGTGACGATCAAGCACGCCCGATCAGCGGTCAAGGAGTATGAGGTCCGCCCGCCCTCGACTTTGATTCAGCTAAACGCCGATCAATCTATCCCGGGATCGCGGAGCAGGGTATTTGCGCCGCTGGCAAAGTCCGCCGCGGTGCTTGCGATGCTCTGGGTGTTCGCGATGGGCGCGGTGTACTTCTGGAGTTCTCAAGGTCACGCGACCTCCTGGGTCGCCTCGCGCGTGAACCTCTGGGTGCAGGAACTGGATCAGCTTTTCGCCACTAATCCGCAATCGCTTAACCGCGATCAAATCTCGCCGGTCTCATTCGATTCGGCGCCGCGGCAGCCATCCGCGCCCGGCGCCAAAAGATCATCGTCAACCGCCATCGAATAAACGCGCCGGTTTAGAGAAGCGATGAGAAGTTGCGGCGCGCTTGATTCAAACCGCCGGCGGGTGGATTGTCGCGGATATGCCCTACCAGCGGATGAAGGACTACCTCGACGAACTCGATCGTCGGGGGCTGCTGCGCCGGATCGCCGCGCCCGTCGATCGCGCCTGGCAACCCGCCTGTCTCGCCAAGTGGATGTACCAGGCGCTGCCCGATGACGAACGTTTCGGATTGATGTTCGAGCACGTGATCGGTTCGCGCATTCCATTGGTCACCGGCGCGCTGGGCGCATCGACGCACACTTATGCCGCAGCGCTGGAGATCGAACCTGATCGCATAAATGAAAAGCTGATGGCCGCGCTGATCAACCCGATCGCGCCACGCTCGGTCAACACTGCGCCCTGTCAGGAGATCGTCAACGAGGGCGAGAAGGTACGGCTTTCCGATCTGCCGATCCCCACCTGGACGCCCGGCAAGGACGCCGCGCCCTACCTCACGACCATCGTGGTCACGCGCGATGCCAACGGCGGCTTTCAGAACATGGCGGTCTATCGCACGCAGGTGCTCGACGATCGAAGCGTCGTGATTAACCTGTCGCCCGGGCGCCACGGCTTTCGCTGTGTGCGTTCATTTCTCGACCAGGGCAAGCCCGCGCCGATCGCATGGGTAATAGCCGCCGAACCGGCCGTGCATATCGCCACCGTCGCGAACCTGGTCTACGGCTCCGAAGAGGTGCACTTCGCCGGCGGACTCAAGGGCGAGCCGATCGAGTTGGTCAAAGCCACAACTATCGATCTAAGGGTTCCCGCGGCCGCCGAAATAATTATCGAGGGCGAAATTCATCCGGGCGAGACCGCCAACGAGGGTCCGTTCGGCGAATTCGCCGGTTTCATGGGTCCGGTAGGCGAGCGTCCACGGGCCCGCATCAGAGCGATTACCCATCGGCGCGATCCGATCTATTACGGCTATACCAGCCAGATGCCGCCCAGCGAGAGCACCGTGATCCAAAGCCTCACCAACGCGGGCGTGATCCTGAAATTGCTGCGTCACGACCTCGGCGAACACAGTGTGCACGATGTCCATATCGATCTGACTTTCGGCGGATTGCTGGCGCATGGCGTGGTGGCGATGACGCCCGCCTATCCGGGCCACGGCAAACGCGTCGGGCGCATCTTGACCGATCTGACGCCTCTGAAGCGCGTGACGGTGGTGGACGCGGATGTCGATATCCGCGATCCGGTTCATCTGGAATGGGCGATGAATTCGCGCTTTGACCCGGCGCGCGACACCGTGATCATCGATGACGTCTACTTTCCGCTGCATATGGATCCATCGATTCGCACCGCCGATGGCAAACTCGCGCCCGGCAGCAAGATGGTGATCGACGCCACCCAGAAGATCGATGCCGGCTCTTTCTCGCTGCCGCCGCGCGACATGATGCTGAAGGCGCTCGATTTGTGGCGCGATCTCGGTCTGCCCGAGTTTCGCATCCCACGCCGCGCCTGGCTGCGGATCGACAAGTCATAACTGCTCCGCCTACGACCGTCGGAACACCCCAAAAGCACGTCTGCGCGTGCGGATCAGAGGGACATCGCGACAATTGCGTTTCACGGGCAATTTAGGCTATGTCGAAATGGGGAATGGCTATTTCGGCCGAGACGGGTCCGCGCATTCTGCGCCAGGGAGGTTTCTGGATGATCTGAGGGTTTGCGGCTACGTGAAATAAAATCACATAGGCACCGACTCTGGGACCGGTGCCAGGGAGCTTCGCAATGAACGGGACATTGAGAAAGGGCTTTGCGTGTTCGATTGTTTTTGCGTTAGTGACAATAATGGGCTGGTCACCGGCGACTTGGGCCGCCGAACCAACCGTGCCGCCCGGAACCGTGATCAACATGCAGAACTGGCAGCAGTACAAACAGTTCATGCCGGACGGGATGCAGGAAATGTTCAAGGGCACTTACTTTTGGAAATTCCCGCCTGATTTCCAGATGGTGGTCGGCAACAGCCATCATTACCCGCCGCCGAAGACTTTTCAGGAATACACCGAGAAATACAGCAAGGATGTAAAGATCGTCGACCTGCCCGATGGCCGGCATACGATCAGCGGCTACGTCTCGGGCCTGCCGTTTCCCAACCCGGAGGAACCCAACAAGGGCTACAAACTCCTGGTGGATAACTGGTTTGCGTACGTGCCTTACCTGCAATGCGGCAACACCAAAACCGGACTGCAGGATCGCTTCCACAACATGTACATGGAAAACGTCATTTTCGTATACCGTCGTCTCAGCCATATCGGCGATGCCGGCATGCCAATCACCGACCCCAAGGCGCAGGGGATGGATTACAGCGAGTACGTGATGGTCACCGCGCCGGAACAGGCTCGCTATACCACCGACCTCACCATTTATTATCAGGACTACACGCGGCCGGAAGATACATTTCTCTTTATACCGGCACTGCGCAGGAGCCTGCGGCTGTCGACCGCCGCGCGCTGCACTCCGTTCATCGGCACGGACCTGACGCTGGACGATCCGCGGGTCAACGGCTTCAATGGCGGAATTGCCCGCTTCGACGCTAAATATCTTAAAGACCAGAGTGTCTTCGCGAGCATAAAGCAGGACTATATGAAGGCCGACGACTGGCAGAACAATTTCTATCAGCCGGCGTTTATCCAGAAACCGTCGCTCGGCAAGTTCGAACTGCGGGATACCTGGGTCGTTGACGTGCGCAGGATACCGTCACAACGGGCCGGCTACTGTTATGGCAAGCGCATCATGTGGGTCGACAAAGAGACCATGATGTCGCTGTGGAACGACATTTACGATGCGACCATGAAACCATGGAAGTTCACCGTTAATCCCGTGGTCGCAACCGCGATACCAGGGGAGGGGTTGCATCCCACCCCCAATGGTTACGCCACCTGGTGGGACATCCAGAACGACCATATGACGGTCTGGTCGTTCCGTGTTCCCAATGGCAACGCCACGGAGGCCAACGCCGATTGTAAGAGCTACTACGGGGAGAACATGGACGATATCGGAAAATTCTCCACCGCCGCGGGCCTGGCCTCGGTAATGAGGTAAAGATTGCCGAAACCGGCTGGGCGGCGGCACGCCGCCCAACCTACGGAATAACAAACGGGACCAGATACCATTCGGTATCCGGTCCCGTTGTTTTTGGATCAGCGCGTTAACGGGCTTCGCGGTCGACGATCATTTTTTCGTCAACCAGCTTGCCACGATCTATTATCTTCTGGTCGTCGAGCATCACGGTGCATTCGCGCATCGGAACATCGTAATGGCCCAGCGTCTTACGGCTTCCGCCGCCCTGCGTATTGGGGCCGGTGGAGAACAGAAAATTCCCCGCAAAGGCGCGCGATGCCGCGCGCGATCGCTCCGGATCATCGCCGTATAGCGCGATCGAGTCCCAGCGCGCCTGCGGATTAAGGCCCCACCCAAGATGCGAAATGGCATGCCCGTCCATATCTTCGGGGAAGCGGCGATTCTCCTCGAGCCAGTTGTTCATCAGTTTGGCGTCGAGGCCGCCTTCGATTCGCCGGATGAAACCCTGGCGCACCTCCAGCCGGATTTCATCCTGAACGTAGCGGCAATACGGCAGGATCACGATGTCGCCGCGTTGAATCACCACGGCGCCATTCGCCGTTCCCTCAGTGGGAAAAGTATGCACATGGCCACCGCCCCAATGGTCGAAGCGCCCCGGCGCCTCGGCAAAGCCGTACTGAATCATGGTCGGATATTCGCCGATCTGCACGGTCAGATCGGTGCCGGCCTCGTTCGTCACGCGCATCTTTTTGGCCCGCTCGAGCCGCTGGCCGGCGTAGACCACCGCGGCCTTCAGGCCCGGCGGCGACATTAGATCGTGCAGATCGTCGGGCGCATCGATTACCATCAGTACCCGGGTGCCCGCGTCGCGCACGACTTTTAGCCATTTGGTGAACAGCGGAACGTGCATGCACACCAACAAGTCGGCGTGCTGGAGCGCGTCAAGCGTGCCTTTGCATCGACCGACCGTTTCGACCCCGACCCTGGTCCAGGTCGGCACCGAATTAACGCACATCTCATAGATGTCCGCATTCAGATCCTGCGCCGCGGCGAATGCCGCCGCCACGTAATCGCGCCGGGCGGTCAGATCGGTCAGCACCGCGATCGTCTCGCCCTTTTGCACGTTGGAAAGCTGGAACTCCTTGCGAAACAGCATCGCCATCATGGCGGGATTGACCACTTGCGGATTCATTCCGATTGCTCCTGTCACCGATGCTGACCTGTAATGCTCGGCTAACACCACCGCTCGGAACTGTCAATTCGTAGCTTGTGCACACATTTATGCTATATCGCGGCTTCCGATAAAGATTGGGAGTGCGGCGAACGGAGCAATGATGGCTTACGGATTCAGACGGCGCAGCCTCACAGCAGCCTTTTGGCTGTCATTCGCAAGCGCGATGATGGTGCTGATAGCGATGGAGATGCTCGGTCAGCGGCTATCGACCGGATGGCGTCTTTACGTACTCGATCGGGTGCTGAAAGCGGCGTGGGCGGGAACAATTTCCGTCGTGATCGGGACAATCGTGGCGATGATGCTGGAGCTGGGCGGGCTGGCGCGGATGAGAATCTCCATACTGCGCATTGCCTTCGAAGGCTTAAGAGCTTTAACCGTACTGACCGCGGCCGCCGGCGCCCTGGGCTACTTCATGCCCGATTGGACACCGCTTTCGACCGCAGCCGCAGCCTTAGTCCTGCTTTTGTGGCTGCTGACCGGGGCAAGCGCCATGACGCTGCGCTGGCGATCGGGGTAAGCTCCATGCAGCGGCGCAGGGCACTCTGCTAAAATAACGGGTGATAGCCAACTCAGTTAGCGCGGATAGGTTCCAACCTTGGAATGATTCGTGGGAAGCATCAAAATGGGGTGCGCTTGGATGATTTGCAAAGCCGCCATCGGCCATAGAGTCATCAACTATTTTTCCGCGCCGAGAATCGAAGGCGCAAAAGTTGTTATTGCCGCCGTGATCATGATGTTCGCGCTGAGCGCGAGCGCCGGGATCGGAGCGAGGCCGGTATCGGCGGCGATCGCAGCTCCCAATGATCCAATCGAGGAAGCGCGCGGGTTCGTCGATCAGGCGATCGCGATTCTGAAAAATCCCAACTTGACGCTGACCCAGGAACGGCGCGAGCTGCGGGCGTTGGCCGAACCGCACTTCGATTTCGATGGGATGTCAAAGTCCGCGCTGGGTTATCATTGGCGCGATCTCAAGCCTGAACAGCGCCAGCATTTCACCACCCTGTTCACCGCTTTCATGGAAGATATTGCGCTCGGCAGAGTTCAGGATTATTCCGGCCAGCAACTCGAATTCACCCGCGAAATTTCTCTAGGTCCCGGCCAGATGCAAGTGCTCGGACACGTGGTCCGTAGCGGCGGACAACCGATTAACGTCAGCTTCATGAGCCATCAGGTTGACGGTCGCTGGAAGGTATATGACATCGCGGTGGAGAATATCAGCGTAATCGCCAATTATCGCAATCAGTTTAACCGCGTCATCAACGACCAGGGCTTTCCCCATCTGATGGCTCTGCTGCAACAAAAACAAACTGAATTGGCCGCGCTGCTGGGACGCAAAAACGAAACTGCGCGCAAAGCCGACTGAACCGGGAAGACGACAGGAGAAACTATCGTGAAACCGCTGCCGCATGTTTATGAAACCCGCTTGATCGGTGGCCCGTCCGGCTATGCACAATTGTCGGCCGCCGGGGTTGCGGAGATGTCCACCGCACCTCCCGCCGATTTCGATGGACCCGGCGATGCATGGAGCCCGGAGCTGCTGCTGATGGCGGCGGTGGAGACCTGTTTTTTGTTTACCCTGCGGGCAGTGGCGGCGGCCTCCAAGGTGGAATTCAAATCGCTCGATCTGGGCGGCGCCGGTACGGTCAATCGCGAAGGCGGCGTCACCCGCTTTACCGAAATTGTGCTGCGGCCGAGCGTCGTGGCGCCCGCGGGATCGGATCGCGAAAAGATTTTGCGGGTGCTCGAAAAAAGTGAACGCGCCTGTTTAATCTCGGCTTCGCTCGCGACGCCGGTGCGCTTGGAGCCCGCCATCACCATCGAAGCCTGAGCGATTTTTAACGTGCGGCGCGCGGTGCTGGCGCATCGGCTTTATTGATCGCCAAACCAGGGCGGGCGGCCGGCCTCGATCTTAAGCTTGCCCTTGTAGTCCAATATCTCGAAATTGGTTTTCCCACCGCGACGCTCAAATTTTATTTTCAATTCTGCGTCCACGATCGAAAAGTTTTCCACCGTCAAATCCTCGATCGAGTCAGGCAACGCCGGATCGATGTAAATTTTCCCGCTTGGCACGTCGGGATTGATCCCGAGAAAGCCGCGAATCAGATGGAAGATACTGGCTGACGCCCACGCCTGCGGCACATTGGCGCTGCGGTACTGAACCGGCCACGGATCATGATCGCGCGGGAACCCGGCGAAAAGTTCGGGTAGTCGGAACAACTCGAAACTCGCGGCCGCATCGAAGATCGCCTGCGTGACACGATTGGCCAGATCGCGGTAGCCGTAACGATGCAGCCCGTGCGCGATAATCCCATTGTCGTGCGGCCAGACCGAGCCGCGCTGATATTCCAGCGGATTGTACGCGGGATTGTCCGCCGACAAGGTGCGGATACCCCAGCCGGTCCACATGTCCGGCTCGAACATCCGCTTCGCCACCGCCTCCGCGTGCTCACGATCGAGGATACCTGACCACAGACAATGACCTGGGTTGGAAGCCACCGTGCTGACCGCCTGCTTGTCGCCGTCAAGGCAAAGGGCGACATAGCGATGGTCCGGCAGCCAGAATTTGTCCGCGAAGCGCGCGCGCAGGTCCGCCGCCTGCCGGCGCAGGCGATCGGCGCGGGCCGCGTCGCCCATGATCTCGAACGCCTCGGCCATCCGCAGCCGGGCGTCGTACGCATAGCCCTGCAGCTCGCAGGTGGCTATCGGCAGGCTGACCAGCGAGCCGTCGGGATACATAATCGCGTCGCCGGCATCCTTCCAGCTCTGGTTGTAATAACCTGCGGGTGAGCGGGTTTTGTACTCCTGAAATCCATCGCCGTCGCGATCGCCGTAATGGTCTATCCAATTCAGGCAGGCTTCGGCGGGCGCGCGGAACTGTTCGAGCAGCTTGCGATCGCCGGTCCATCGAAACAGTTCCGACAGCAAAATCAAATAAAAAATCGTGGCATCGGCGGTCCCGTAATAAGGGGTGTGTGGAATCCTGTGAAAATACGCCAGCTCGCCGTAGCGGATCTCGTGCATGATCTTGCCCGGCTCGGCATCGCGATAGGGATCGTCCTGCGTCGCCTGAAACTCGGCGAGCTTGGTCAGGGTACCGACCGCGAGCGCGGTCGAAACCATCATGCTCTGGTACGACACGACCAACGAATCGCGGCCGAAAAGCGTAACGAACCATGGCACCCCGGCGGCTGGAACCCATAGATCGCTGGAAACCTGATGCTGACGAATCCGCAGTCCGCCAATATCCTCGACCGCCTGCCGATAAGCTGAATCACATCCGCTGTCGGTAGTGGTGACCTGGGTTGCTTGTTCGACCCAGCGGCGGATCGGATGCTCGCCACGGGTCGCCAACTGCGGCTCGTCGGAGTCGGTGCCCGGGAACATATTGCCGACATCGAACCTGAAATGATTATCGCTGCGCCAGGCGCCACCGGCCGGCAAATCGATCTGGAGCAGTATCTGGCCGTTGGAAAAATGCGGCTCCCCTGAACTGTTGATCAGGCGGTATATCAACTGGCGCTGAAAGTCCCGATTGCGATAACAGATCGTCAGCTCATGCCGATCGGAATCCCAATACGAATCGCGCGCGCCGCGCGAGATATAGCGGTGCGCCCGCAAATCGAAAAGATCGCAGAAGTCGCTGTCAATACGGATTCGCAGGCGCACGCGCCGTGCACGGCGCGTATAGTTATACAGCACCAGCCGTTCGCGCAGTCCATCCTCGATAATGCGCTCGACCTGAAAGCCCAGCGCGTCGGGCGGAAACGGCTCCTCATCGTGGCTCTCCAGCGCCGGACTCGTGAAATAGATGCGATTGGCGTACGCGTTCAGAGGGATCGCCTGGACCGGCAGCCATTTTTTGCCATTGATGAGAAACTCATAATGCGAAATGAAACGGGTATCGCGGCAAAAAAGACCCAGCTCGGCATGAGCATGAACTTCACCGGCCCGATCGGTCACCAGGTAAATGGAATCGCGATTGATGGTCAGGACCGACGATGGACCGGGACGAACTTGAGTCTTCATGTCATCTGTAAGGTCATTTTTACCATACCATCGCCGACCGGTCATCCAACCTTGATTTTACTGCCTAACGCCTTGTGCACTTGCGCACAGACCTCGAACATTCGTATTGCTGCACGACGGCGGCGCACCCGCGAACCTTCGTGCGCCGGATTCTGACGAAGGAGCATGCGCCATGAAACGCAGCAGCGAAAGAATTCTTACCAC
>DAHVFB010000111.1 GCA_027317185.1 Deltaproteobacteria bacterium | reverse complement strand
CAACGCAATCTCATGGCCGGCGATAGTTACGCCTTTGACGATTCGATCCGGCAGTTCGTGACTGAAGGCCGCCGGGTACCAATGATTTTTCAGGCCCCAAACCGCCTCGAGGTAAGGCGCGTACTCTCTGGAGGCCGAGACTGGGCGGCCGGCCAGCTTGGGTGTGGCGATTGCCATTGCTTTCCTCCAGGTTTGTCTGCGTCGGCGACGTTACGGTGGTAGTTAAGGGTTTGACCTATCACCGGTACTCCGCGCCCCATCGATCGAGAAAGGTAACCTCTTCGACCGGGGTGCGCGAGACCGGCCCGAAACGTCCCATCGGGTAGCCGAGCGGGACGATCGCGAAGGTCTCGGCATTAGCGGGCAACTGGAGTATCTCGTTTACTTCAGCTTCGTAGATCAGATGGCGGGTGGTCAGCGTCGCGCCCAATCCGAGCGCGCGCGCCGCCAACAACATATTCTGAACTGCTGGATAGACAGACGCGCCTGACATCTTTTCGAGGCCGAGTTTTTTTGAAAGATCATCCAGCAGGCAACAGACGATCAAGACCGGTGCTTCATGGAAATGGTCAGTCAGATATTCCACCGCCGCCAGCATCCGATTCTTCTGCGCCAAAGTTTTGCCCGGCGGCGGCGGGTTGGCGCGATACCGTTGGATAACATCGTCGAATGCGCGCTTGTACAGCACCTGCAAACGAAGCTTGATCCGGGCATCCTTAACCACGATGAAGCGCCAGTGCTGAACGTCGCCGCCACTGGGCGCGCATAAGCCGGCCTCGATCACTTTTCCGATCAGATCGTCGGGAATCGGATCGGGCTTGAGCCTGCGCATTGCGCGAGTGGTGAAGATCGCATCGAAAAGTGCAAGCTCGGAAGGACTGTTCGATTCCATCGCGCTACTCACGACACTGACTATTCACTCGATTCAGTTGCCAGCATTTCCCCGCCAGAATCTTTCTATTCTCGTGCCCTATTTCTCGTCGTCGGGCACGCCATACCGGTTCGGCTTCATCCCGAAGTAGCTTTCGCTGGTGATGCCGCTATGCTTACCCGGCGTCCACGGCCAGTACTTGGCGCGCGCGCCGCCATCGAGCGGGATATCCACCGCGGTCAGATACGAAGACTCATTCGAGGCCAGGAACACCACCGCATTGGCGACATCGGCAGTACTGCAAAAGCGCGCCAACGGGATACCCTGAATAAAATCGTCGGCGGTGAGGTTGTAGGCCTCGCGCGGCGGGTTCATGAACTGCGGCGGGAACATCCAGAAATTCTGCTCCATAAAGGTGGGGCTGACCGAGTTGACGCGAATCTGATACCGCGCGAACTCCATCGCCGC
Source organism: Deltaproteobacteria bacterium (assembly GCA_027317185.1). Classification (GTDB taxonomy): domain Bacteria; phylum Desulfobacterota; class Binatia; order Binatales; family Binataceae; genus JAJPIG01. The sequence continues at coordinate 11,749 of DAHVFB010000111.1, read as the reverse complement.
CGCCCGCGCAAAATTCAGCAAGCCGGCTTTGGCCGCGCAGTAGCATGAATTGCCCGGCTCGCCCTGATGGGCCGCATCGGAGAGGATATAGATGATCGAGCCGTGCGTATTTTTATCGATCATGGCGCGCGCCGCATGTTTGGTCGCCAGCATCGCGCCAGTCAGATAACCCTTCAGCTCAAGCTCCCAGCCCTTGAGATCGAAGTTCACGATGTCCTGCCGATATTGCCGGCCCGCGACATAAACCATCGTATCGAGCCGCCCGAAGCGCTCAACCGTGGCGGCGACCGCTCGTTCGACATCGCCTTCATCGCCGGCGTCACCGGCCATGGCCACAGCCTCGAAGCCGCGGCCATGCAGAAAAGCAGCCGTTTCGTTCGCGGTCTCCGCGCGGGAACTGCTGACTGCGATTTTAGCGCCTTCGCGCGCCATGAAATGAGCGCAGGTTCCGCCGATATTAGGTCCCGCCCCGAAGATCAACGCGACCTTGCCCGCCAGACGTTGCACCGATCGAACATCACTCATGAAATATTTCCCTTCGCTGGTTATCGCCGGTTGCCAAAAATAGATCGAGGGCAACCGCAGCGGCGAAACGTCCCAGCGGCGCTGTTTCGAGCACCTCTGCGAAACTTATTTTTGCAGGAGCGTTTACAGATCGCGCCCGCCCGCTGCGTCCGGAAAACCTCTCACGCCAATACCGCCATCGCAATTGACGACCGATCCGGTCATCGTGCCGGACTGTTCGTTCGAGGCCAGCAGCAGATAGACGGGAGTGTAGTCGTCCGGCGTCGCGAACTTGCCCAGCGGAACAAAGTTCGCGATCAAGTCGCCCATCGGAATTGACGCCACCGACGCGTTTTCCAGACCCAGCGATTTCGGCCCGCGCAGATCCGATGCGATCGCGCCGGGAGCGACGCCATTGACCCGCACCTTCGGCGCCAGTTCAAAAGCCAACTGACGAATCAGTCCAACCACCGCGTGCTTCGAGGCGGTGTACAGCGGTCCGCCACCGGCCACGTAAAAACCGGCATTGGAAACTGTGAAAATCATATTGCCGCTGGTTTTGATGAGTTCCGGCACGGCCGCCTTCGCACCCAGCACATAGCCCTTGACGTTGATTCCGAACACCTCGTCGAAAGCCGCCTCGATCCGGTCTGGCGGCAGCTTTACCAGAGTCACGAAATGATCCCAGATGCCGGCGTTGCCGATGAAAGAGTCCAGCCGCCCAAATTGTTCCACGGTGGTGCGCACCGCGCGTTGATTGTCTGCAAACGAACGGACATCTCCCACGATGGTGGCGATGGAATCAGGATTTTCGCGAGCCAGATCACGGCATCGATCTTCCGAGCGATCGAGCACGCCGACTTTTGCGCCCTCGCGCACGAAGCGCGTCACGATCGCGCGCCCAAGGCCGCTCGCGCCTCCAGTCACCAGGACGACTCGTTTATCCAATATGCCCATGGCTATCTTCCTCTCCGTTTGAGCGCGAACTGGCCTCTGCCTGACTGAGAAAAATATCGCAACTCGACTGTCTCATTAAAACTATAGGGAAACGTTTTCATTTAGGAAAACATGATGGTTAGGTTGGTGTCGGAATAAGAGTCCGTTCAGGATCGAAGAATATGCCTTCCGGCCGCTATTTTTCCGAACTGTGCCACGGTGCTCGATCCTCCGGATTTGATCAACGACGTATCTGAGCTTTCAGGCTGCCGAAATTGGTCAAGTCCCAGCTCGGATTGTTAACACATGCATTCGAAGATACACCAGCTCCGGATTTAGAAGTGGCGGGCTTGAAAATCGTAGATCCTGGCATTCATGCCGGCCTCGGCCGATCGCTCATAGGCCTCGACGAAAATCGCGTAGAGGTCGTCATACAGCGCCCGCACGCCCGCCTGAGGTTCGACTACCCGTTCGATGCGCACCATCGCGGACACGGCCTCCGCGACGCTGTCGAAGTGGCCGGCGCCCACCGCGCCCAGCATGGCTGCACCAAGCACGGCGCATTCCCGCTCGGAGGGAATGCCGATCGCACGACCGATCACGTCGGCCTGAATCTGCGTGAACAGCGCGGATTTCGTGCCCCCGCCCGTTACACGCAGATCGCTGATGCCACCTTCCAAATCGCGATTGAAAGCATCGACCATCAACCGCATTTCGCAGGCGCAGCCTTCAAGGATGGCGCGGATGAGCATCGCGCGGTCGTGATGCAGGCCAAGGCCGAGGAACGCGCCGCGCGCCGTCGCATCGTAGTAGGGCGTCACCTGTCCGGCGAAAAAAGGATGGAAGATAACGCCCGCCGCACCAGCCGGCGCGCCGCCGGCCAGCGCCATGATGCACTCCCACGGATCCTGGCCCAGACGTTGCGCTTCGGCGATTTCGGCTTGCGCCAGCTCGCGCTTCCACCATTCCAGGCAGCTACCGATCGAGAAGGCGCCGCCCTCGAGATCCCATTTGCCAGGGACGCCGTGCCCGCCTACATAAGGCGATGGTCCCTTAAGGAGGTCCGGATGGTCCAGGTGCGCAACCATCATGGCGGAGGTGCCGACGGTAATTTCAGCCATTCCCTGACGGATTACGCCCGCTCCCACTGCGGCGCATTGCTGATCGCCCGCGCCTCGGCAGATCGTCAGACCGGCAGGCAACCCAGTGGCTGTGGCCGCGCCCGGCGAAAGACGCCCGACCATCGTGGCCGGCCGGCCTATCGGTGGCAGCAGCGACATATCGATACCGGCGGCGCGACAGACTTCAGCGCTCCAGTCGAGACCGCGAATATCCAGCATGCCATTGAGTGTCAGCGATGCCGGGTCGGTCTCAAAGCTCTCGGCGCCCAATAGCCGCAAAAAATATTCCTGGCCATTGCAGATCCAGGAGGCCGGTTCCATGGTCGCTGGACGGTGCCGGTATAGCCAGGCAATTTTGGTCACGGCCCATGACGCGGACAGGGGCATGCCCGTGATCTGCCGGAAACGTGGGCGGCCGATCGCGCTGGCAATCGTCTCCTCCATCTCCTTCGCCCGGCTATCGTTCCAGACAATAGCGGGCGCCAGCGGACGTTCGGTTTTGTCGAGCACCACGAAAGTGCCCCGCTGACTGGAAAATCCAAGCGCGCCGATCGCTTCGTCGGGTATCTTTGCCGATACTCGCGCACGCCGGCAGGCCGTGCAGATGGCTCGCCAGACGGTGTCCATATCCTGTTCAACCCATCCCGGATGCGGATATGAACATGGATAACCTTCGTCAGCCGTGCTCAGCAGTTCACCGGCAGCGTTGAAGAAAGCCACCGTGACCCCGTTGGTGCCCGCATCGATACCAACGAAAACCGTCTTGTTCACGGCCGCCCGGTTCCCTCCAATCCCGCGATCCAGCCCGTCAGCAGCAGGAAAAAACGGCTGCGCAGATCGCGCTCTTCCACCGAGAGCTTGCCCAGCAACTCCTGTTTGAGCGCGCCTACATCTTCCACCGGCGGGTATTCTTCGATCGGCGCCCCGGCCAGATGCGAGTCGCCCGCGCCGTTCCAGCGATCGTTGACGGGAAACCCGTAGCCCGCCAGCCGGTCGTGCCAGGTCGCGTCCAGCTTGAGCCAGATGCCGCCGGCTTCGCGGGCGCGAACGTAATGATGGAAATCCAGCACCTCTTCCGATCGGATCATTCGGCGCAGTTCGGCCGGCATGCTCTCGTGCGCGGGCACGCCCTGGTTGAAGTAGGTCGAGATGGTCACCACCTCGGCTTCGAAGTGAACCTTTCGCAATAGATCGCGCAGCAAAATGTGCTTGCCGGAACACGAACCGACGTTGTTTTCATAGACCATGCGCGGATCACGCTGGCCGGCGGCGCCATAGGGGATTCGGCGGACGAAGTGAAAGATTTCCGGCATGCGCGGCGTATCGCCGTTGGCGATCCGCCGAACCAAGTCGTTCAGAAACCGATCATGGTAGTCCCCTGTCATCATCCTTCCCCATGCGCCATCAATTTTAGAAAAAGCCGAAGCATCGCCAACCCGATCCGTCTGCTTATCGCGACTCGTTGCGCAGTGAGGCCAGGTCGATCACGAAGCGATATTTTACATCGTTCCTGCTCATGCGCTCGAAGGCTTCATTGATTTTCTGGATCGGGATCAATTCGATGTCGCAAACGATCCCGTGATTGGCGCAGAAGTCCAGCATTTCCTGAGTTTCCGCGATACCGCCGATCGCGGTGCCGGCGATTTGCCGGCGCTTGAAGCTGAGGTTGGGGATACTGAATGACAGATCCTTGTCAGGCAGGCCCACCAGGGCCATGACGCCATCGCGCTTGAGCAGCCCCAGATAAGGATTCAGGTTGTGTTGCGCTGAGATCGCGTTGACGATGAAATCGAGACTATCAGCGTGCCGTTTCATCTCGTTTTCATTGGTCGAGATCACCACTTCATCAGCACCAAAGCGCAGCGCGTCCGGGGCCTTGCCCTCAGAGGTGGTGAACAGCACCACCCGCGCACCCATCGCATGCGCAAATTTCACCGCCAGATGGCCCAGGCCGCCCAATCCGACCACGCCCACCTTCTGCCCCTTGACCCGCCAGTGCCGCAGCGGCGAATAGGTGGTGATACCGGCGCACAAGAGCGGAGCGGCCGCGGCAGGATCAAGCCCGCCAGGGATGCGCAGCACGAAGCTGTCGTCCGCGACGATATTCCTGGCGTAGCCTCCGTAGGTCGGTTGGCCATCGGCGGTGGGCGAGTTGTAGGTGAAGGTGCAGCCTTTTTCGCAATATTGCTCCAACCCCTGCTGGCAGCTCTCGCATTTGCGGCATGAGTCCACCATGACGCCGACCCCGGCCAGGTCTCCCGGCTTAAACCGGCTGACCTGCGAGCCAACCGCGGTCACCCGGCCGATCATCTCGTGGCCGGGCACCATCGGAAAAATTCCGACACCCCACTCGTCGCGTACCTGATGCAGGTCCGAGTGGCACACACCGCAGTAAAGAACGTCGAGCGCCACATCACGGTTCGCCAACTCGCGTCGTTCGAAAGCAAACGGACGTAGCGGCTCCTTGGCCCGATGGGCGGCATAGCCATAAGATTTCATAAAAGATATTCTCCTATCGTCGTTCTTCTTCGGATCGGCGCAGCATTCCAGCATCGGCTAATGCCGGATCCAACTTCGAGATACCGCTGTCGCCATGGTGCGCGTTGGAGCTAACCGTAAACGGCTGCGGTTCACATCAGTGAACCGGCGCCCCGCCGGCGGAGGCGCCACGCGTTCATTAGCCGTCTATTCGGCGCGTCGAAAATAAATTCTCAATCGGGCTTGGCGATCGCCTCTTCAGATGGCGCCGCGATACAGACCTGCCCGTCGGCAATCTCAACGCTATAGGTGCAGACGGCGACCATCGCCGGATAAGCGGTCGCCGCGCCGGTGCGGACGCAGAACTTACCGTTATGCCACGGGCATTCGATTTCATCGCCCTCAAGGAAACCCTCCGCCAGCGAGGCGTTACCGTGGCTGCAAGTATCATCGCTTACAAAATAGGATCCGTCGACATTGTAAACCGCCAGCGGCGGAAAGCCTGCCACATCGACGCGTTGCACGCTTCCGGGCGCAAGATCGGCGCAGCTTAACAATGCAACCAATTTCTTTTCAGTAATGCTCACCTAAACTATTTTCCAATCATCAAATTGTTTTCAGTGTTCGAGTAGACGGCCGACGATAGTCACGCCAGCTTAAAGACGATCGCTCACCAATTATTTCGGATGAACCTTGCGAATCATGTTTTTCACCCAGCCGTCCTGGTACGGACTGAGCAGCCGCAGCTTGATCTCGATGCGCTTGAACTTCCAGCGTCCTTCATCTTTGACATAGCTGTCGAAATATTCACCCGCCACCCAGACCGGTTCCTCCTCGCCCTTGTGGTTCGGCATCTTGGCCAGCTCCCAGAGATACCAGGTGGCATCGGCCGTTAGCTGATCTTCATGCACCGTGATTAGTGGCTGCAGGTAGTAGTGAAGCGTCCAGGTGATCCCATTGCGCTCGGCGTTGTGATCGAACATGTCCTTGAGCGCATCGTGTCCGCGCACGACACCCGAGAACGGCGGGTGAAAGACGATCTCGGCATCCGGCACGAACATCGGCACGAGGCGGAAGGAGTTGTGATTGTCGTCGCAGGCCCGTGAATAGTCCCAGCGCAATTGTTTAATCGACTCGATATCTTCGAGCCGGCCTAATCGACGCTCCAGGGCTTCAACTTTCCGTGTTAAATCCACTTTTTCTCCACCTGCGACTGTTAGTGCGTGATGAGTCCTGTCAGCGGCGGTTTCCAATCGAAGAAGGTGTTAAGCGCGCGGTCGAAAGCTAGTTATTTTAAATCGAGTATCGAATTCATGGCTTCACTTTCCGGCTGAGCGAATGCTTAACGCCCTCGTAGCCAACGCAGGTGAACCGCGCCGGATCAAGAAAGTCCGCGCGCACATCCTGCTGGCCCCAGGCCTCGAAAATTCGGGAAACCTCAACACATGACAGCGCCAACCGCATGAGGTTCAATTCCGGCGCGGGCGGATCGAGCGGCGGAAAATCCCTGAGATGCACCAGAATCCGGTCCATCCACGGCAGGATCGTGTCGTAAAAATGTTTAATGTTTGCGGGGTCGGCGTGAATTCGCTGGTTGAATCGAGCCTGCTCGCTGGGCAACGCCCATTGAGCCACGAACTCCGTTAGTTCGGCAAACTGCGACGGCAACACTGCACTAACCATATGTGAGCCCCGCATCGGCTAACGAGTCAGCCGGTCCTTCATCACTTGATTCAATACCGAATAGCTATGACGCACCGCAATTTCCTGATCCGAGAGCTGCATCTCCTTGAGCGCGCCCGATGCGAGCGCGTCGGTGGAACCCTCGGCAATATTAAGGTCCTCCCTTATCACGTCGCGCAGGGATACCAGCCCGTACTCAAGCGCGACGCGCTCGGCGGCGTTGGACGGTTCGTTCATGTAGACCTCGACTTCGAAACGGCAGCGGTCCACTGCCGAGGGCCACAAGCCGATGACGGCATACAGTGGCGCGCTCAGGAACAATATGGCGTTAGGATAAATTTCCAGAATGTCGAAGGCCCAGTTTTCATCGCGATTCGAGTTGATACCGGACGGCAGCGGACGATCCTTTACCCTTGAATCGTAGGGCGTGATTGCGCCGCCATGCTTGAACGCGAGGCCCTCGATCGGCGCCAAATCACGGATACCCACGCCAATCGGAACGCCGATCGTCCGGTGCCGGCGATAGAGCCTTGTAGCCGAGGACTCCAGGCGCAGCGCAGTGCCCGATTTAGCGTTCTGTCCGGTGTTGTTCTGCAGATGGGTATAGCCAGCGTGATAGGCCTCGACCGAGCTATCAAGATAGAACTTGTAGTTCATTTTCACGTCGGCTTCATAGCGGCCCACTGGCTTAAAGAAAATGTCGTCGAAGTAACCGCCATAGCCAATGTTGATCTCGCCGAGAAATTCCGGCAACGACTCGGCCGGCGCGGGATCACGATGGATGAAAATGAAACCTTCCCAACTGTCCACCGCGACCGGCGGCATCCGTAGCCGATCCTTGTCGAGCGTGTGGAACCAGCTTTCCTCGCTCACCCCCACCACCCGGCCATCGAGACCGAACACCCAGCCATGAGATCCGCAGGTAAAAAACTTGCGATTGCCCCGCTGCTCGCGTCCGCATACGTGCATGCCGCGATGGGGGCAGACGTCGTGGAAGGCATTGATTCGGCCGTCGCGGCCACGGGCCACCACCACCGTGCTTTTCCAGGGAGCGATCCGCTTGACGAAAAAATCACCCGGATTCGGCAGCTCCGACTCCCGCCCCACCATCAGCCAGCTTCGCTCGAAGACCGCATGCCGTTCGGCCTCGAAATATTCCGCTGAGATAACCGGCTCGGTCGATACCGGGTTCGTCCCGAGTTCTTCGTACCGGCGCTTCATGGGAAAGTCGTAAGGTGGGTTCACGGGCATCGGTTACACCTCCTGCGGCTGCCGGTCAGAAAAAGCGATCGTAATGAATTTGCGCGGCCGGCACTTTTTGGTCGACGATCAGGCACTTGAGCACGGCCTCAATCATCGGTGGCGGGCCCGCCATGTAATACTCATGGTCCGCCAGCCCCGTGCCGAGCGTCTCCAGCATCAGTTCATGAACCCAGGCGCGGGCGCCCTGCCACGCGGCGGCGCCTTCGGCCGACGGATCCGAGATCGCGGCATGATAATGGATGCGATCGCCGAAGTACGGTAATTCCCTCAACAGATCCTCGCCGCAAATGTCCCGCGGGCCGCGCCCGCCAAAAAAGAACAGCATACGACGGGCGGCCAGGGCGGGTTCGCGCACCATGCCGCGCGCGATCGAAATCGTGGGCGACAAGCCCGCGCCACCGGCGATACATACCAAATCGCGGGTGGATTCGGGCCGCAGATAAGCCAGCCCGTAAGGACCGTCGATCTCGATCCGGTCTCCAAGATGCAGTGCATGGAACAATCGGCTGGTCATCGCGCCGTTCGGCACGTGGCGGATGATGAAATTCCAATCGCCCTCTCGATTGCCGACATTGCACATCGAATATGCCCGTTGAACTTCGCCGCCGGCCGAATCTTTGAGCCCCAGCAACGCATATTGGCCAGGCTTGAAAACCGCCGGCGCGCCGCATCTAAAGCGAAATTCACACATGTCGTGGGTCACGCGGACGATCTCGCGCAACTCCGCCTCCAGCCGCGTTGGCGAGGGCGATGAAACGTATCCCTCGCCCAGCATCGCCTTGATCGTGCAATCGCTCAACGGAACGGATTGGCAAGCCAGCCTGCGGCCGCGTTCGAGATCGCGCTTGCCCAGTCCCGGAGCATCCGCCCATATGGTCTGGACTTCACCTTCGACGAGCGTGAATTTGCAGCTCCCACAGGAGCCGACATTACATTCGTAGGACATCCCCAGGCCGCTTCTAAGCGCACCCCGAAGCAGCGTGTCATCGGCGGCGCACTCGTAAGCGAGGGCAGTATTCTCGATCTTAACGCGGAAATTTTTCATGAGTGTGGGTTTGGCCGCACTTCCTGGCTGGACAGATGGGATACGCCCGCCGCCGGTTCGCACAAACGGCGGGCGTCCTAACCGGATTGTCAGCGGCACAAACTATAATCTAATGTTCCGCCGCTCCGTTTTCGATATGCTCCTGGACAACTTTGTGGAGATGCCGAATCCCTGCTTCCTCGTCCTGAAGGATGAAATGCCGCTTCGCGCCTGAACTGAGCATGCTTTGGATATTTTCGTGGGTGCTGGCGTCTTCCATCAAAGCATCGCGCAGCGCGAGCTTGCTGAACTCCTGACTAAACCGTTCAGCGGCATTTTTCGCCTGCGGATAGTACATCCGTACTTCCCAAAGCGTCCGTTCGGCGGCCAGCGGCCAGAGATTGTAAGTGAAGTACGTACCGGGCATCGTTGCGATCACAAAATTGGGGAAGAACACGTAAAAGTCGAAGGTTCCGATCATCCCCCGGAACTTTCCGGTCGAGAGCGTCACCAGCGATCCCAGCGAACTCGTGCCGTATCGATAGGCCAGCCCCTCGGCGGCACTCGGCTGATAACCAGGGGTGCCGGTTGATGCCAGCAGATGGTGCCGACGGTACATTTTCATCGATAACGAGCGAAAAACCGAAAGACCCTCGGCCGCAAGAAAAGCCCGGCCGAGCGTGCGCTTGTGAAGGATCGGAACGTGATATCCCTCCTGCTGCGCGTCAAGCAGAATTTTCCAATTTACCCGCTCGTCGGCGCGATAGGTGAAGCAGGTCGGAAGCTGATCGAACGGATAGTCGTCGAGATCCTCGGTTATCTCGCCCAGGTACTGGCGGAGAGTTTCCTTGGGCTGGATATCAAGGTGGATGAAAATAAAGCCCTGCCAGGTGTCCAGCGCGACCGGGGTCAGCCCATTTTCCGCAGTCTTGAGGTCGAAGAAGTTTTCTTCGTCGGGCACCGCCATCAGCCGGCCCTGGGTATCGTAAGCCCAGCCGTGGAACTTGCAGGTGAAGGCGCCCCGGCAATGGCCGCTTTTCTCCCACTCGAGCTTGTTACCGCGATGCGAGCACATGTTATGAAATCCGCGCAACTGTCCGTCCTTGCCGCGCACCACCAGAATCGAGGTCCGGCACACCGCCATGTCGCGCACGAAGTAATCGCCGGCGTTGGGGGCTTCTTCCACCCGCCCCACGTTCATCCATACCCGCCGGAACACATGCTCGCGCTCCAGCTCGAAATACTCAGGCGATACGCACGGCTCGATCGCTAGCGGCGCCGTGCCCAATTCCGGATATGCCCGCGCCCAGCGCTGATTGGAATTAAGCTCTTCCGTCATATCAATTTATCTCCGTTAAAGTTCCTGCCGGCTGCTATCGCCCCATTCATCGCATGATCATGCTCAGCCCTGCCACACTGGAATACTGTTTCGCATCAGCATAATTGCTACCGTTCATCTTCATGCACAGGTCATCGTTACCAAATGGCGGAACTACGAGCCAACCTGTCATATGGGTGTTCTGCATGTCCCATCCATCGACCACGAAACCGCCTGAGTAAAGTTGCTTGCCCTGATCACCGACCGGAAAACCGAAACTTTGGAAGGAATAAATCTTCCATAATTTGAGACTCTCGTCATAAATGTCGGCCCAGGTCTGAATCAGTTGCTGGGTATCTACATAGAGCATTCGACTGCCGTAGCAGTAGCCCTTGCGCTGCGACGGAATACGTTTGACATCGAGCACGTAGTTGTCGCGCACTTCCCATTTTCCAACTGTGGGCTTGGGAAAAAATACCGGCTGATAATAGTTGTTGGGATCCGGCCAGGCGTGCGGATCGGCATCAGTCAGATGCAGCGTCTTGCGAACGCCACGATAATCCGCATCGAAACGTACGATGCCGCCGTTAAAAAGCTGTTTCACATCATCCTGAGTAAAATCCGTGCCGACGAACGGCGAGCAACGCGCGGCGGCCGAAAGACGCAGGGTACGCCTGAGCGCCGGAATGAAAAGGAACAGGTCCTCGGTCTTGGTCGGATCGGCGTAGTAGAGCGTCAACTGGGTTGTATATTGCGACTGTTCAGGGGCGAGCACCCGGGTGTATTCGGAATAATAGATGCCTGGTCCCGCCGGATCCGTCGAAGGCAGCTTGCCATCGGCGATATAAGTGAATTGCCGATAGACCAGTGATGTGGCCTCCTGGGTCTCGTTGCCATAGCGATCGTGAAGGTACACACGGCTCAAGGGACTACACGTGATGTGCGGTACGAATGCGTACCAGGTGTCGACCAGCAGCTCCCAGCCCTGAAGCGGTCCCGAGGGATTCGGGAACGGCATCCCCGCGACGTAACCAGTGATGGAGTGGCCGCCGTCGGGCAGGTTCACGATCTTCACCCGGTGACTATATTTCTCCGTTGCCTTGCGATAAGCCTCGGGCAGCGGATAGTCGTGGGTCGGACCAATCGTCATCTGGAAATCGGACGGCAATTTCCAGAAGTACTTCCCCTCGAACAGCACCTGCAGGCCATCCTGCATGAAGTTCTTATATTGGCCCCAGTTCTGCGGCGTGATCACGGTGCCGGGCGCGATCGATTCGCCTTGCGTCATGGTGCCCGGCGCGATCATTTTTTCCTGCGCCATCACTTTCGCGGTAGCCACAAGGATCAGACTCGCGACCAGCGCACTGCGCACTAATCCAACTTTCATGTTGACGGTTCCTCTACTCGTGCATTGCTATGAAC
>DAHVFB010000110.1 GCA_027317185.1 Deltaproteobacteria bacterium | reverse complement strand
ATAGATAATAACAGCAGCTTTAGGTTCCAAGGGGCATGAACGATGGCCGCAATTGTGGGGGTGAGTGGACTGGACCAGGCGGTTCGCTTCAAACGGGAGCAGTGGCCGGGTTTGCCGGAGCGCGACTATCGAATCGCGCAGGGCTTCGATGCCGCGGCGGCGCTGATCGTGGACGGCGTCATTGTTGCCGCAGCGGCCGAGGAGCGCTTTAGCCGGCGCAAGCAAACCGGGGCATTCCCCGTTCAGGCTCTGGCATATTGCCTGCGTCAGGGTGGCCTCTCATTGATGGATTTGGACGAGATTGCGCATTGCTTTGACTACGCTTCGTTTGCAGACATTTTTGGCTTGGACGCGACCAGCGCCAGGCTTTATGAAACGGTTTTTTCCAAGGACGCGCTGATCGCGCAGGTTCACCACTACTATCCGGAATTCCCGGCCGAGCGCGTTCATCCGGTCTTCCATCATTTGAGTCATGCCGCCAGCGCCTACTATACGTCCGGCTGGGATGAGTGCCTGGTGGTGGTGCTGGACGCGATGGGCGAAATGCACAGCGGCGCGATTTACCACGCTCAGCATGGCGAATTAAAGAAGCTGCGCGAAATTCCGGCCAGCGATTCACTGGGGATTCTTTACTCGCTGGTGACCGATCATCTCGGCTTCGACTTCAATGCCGATGAATACAAGATTATGGGGTTGGCGCCCTATGGCGATCCGCAGCGTTTCGACAGCATTTTTCGGCAAGCAGTCGAATGCCGTCCGGATGGCGCCGTAAGGATTCCAATTCTTCGGTTGAACCGCAGCCGGGACGAGCGTGAGAACTATCTGAAAACTCGCGAGTGGCTGGTGCGGCAACTTGGGCCTCGCCGTGAACCGAGTGCCGAGATTACGCAAATCCATCGCGATCTGGCGGCGTCGCTGCAGGCCTGTTTAGAGCGCGGGATACTTCACATATGCGGCCACTTTAGTGCGGCTACCGGGCTGCGTAATATTGCGCTGGCGGGTGGCGTGGCTCTAAACTGCAGCGCGATCGGAAAGCTGATGCGCACCGGCAGGTTCCACCACGTTTACGTGCAGCCCGCCGCCGGTGATGACGGTGCCGCGCTGGGCGCGGCGCTGCACCGTGCATCGTTGAGAGGCCCGATCAGCAACCGCAGGTTTCCGGTTCCGTACCTGGGACCTGGCCCCCTTGCGTCCGCAATCGATTCGGCACTGCAGGCCTTTGACGGCGCGATTAACGTGACTCGTTTCGGTGGCATCGACGAAACCTGCGCCCGGGCAGCGCGTTTGATACAGCAGGGAAAGGTTGTCGCCTGGTATCGAGGGAGGATGGAGTTTGGGCCGCGAGCGCTTGGAAATCGGAGCATCCTGGCCGATCCGTCTAATCCCCAAATGCGTGACCGCATCAACGCGATGGTCAAGAAACGGGAGGCCTTTCGACCCTTCGCGCCGGCCGTTTCAATCGAGGAGGTTCATCGATGGTTCGAGGTTGCGCCGATGACAGAGCTGCCTTTCATGAGCGCGACGGTGGAGGTGCGGCCGCAGTATCGCGACATGCTTCCCGCCACAACCCACGTCGATGGTTCGGCCCGTGTGCAGACCGTCGCACGGCACGACAACCCGGAGTTCCACGCACTGCTACGCGCCATCGGGCAGGTTACAGAGCGCGAGATCGTGCTGAATACGAGTTTCAATGTGAAAGGACAACCAATCGTTAATACCCCGCACGAGGCTATGGAAACCTTTCTCAGTACGGGAATCGATCATCTCTTCATCGAAAATAACCTCATCAGTCGAGCCCAGGCGCATTTTTGATGAGCAAGAATCCTGACGGTACGACCGGCGCCGCAACGACAGCTTCAGGCGCTCAGAGCCATCTTCCCGAATGGAACCGAACGGAGGTGGCGGTTGACTCGCGCAAATGTGTCTACGATCTGTTTGATGAGCAGGTCCTGCGAACCCCGGATCGGATTGCGGTTATCTGCCGTGATCAGGCGCTGACCTATGCAGGGCTGCATGAGCGAGCTCAGCGGCTGGCGCATCGTTTAGGCAGTCTTGGCGCTGGCCCCGAGACCATCGTTGTAATCTCAATGGAGCGGTCGGTCGAGATGATGGTGGCGCTGCTCGGGGTGCTCAAAGCCGGCGCGGCCTATCTTCCGATCGATCCCGGGTTTCCCGCCGATCGGATTGCCTTCATGCTGCATGATAGCGCCGCCCGCGTTATTCTGACTCAGCGCCACTTAGCGGCGCGCTTTGCCAATTCACCGGCGACGGTCATGGCGCTGGGTGAGGCCGGCTATGATGAGGCCGGGCTCGATTCGATTGAAACACGGGGCCGGGAGGTCCCTTCGTCGGCACTGGCCTACCTGATGTACACCTCAGGCTCGACCGGAAAGCCAAAGGGGGTGATGGTCGAGCATCGAAACGTGGTCAATTTCTTCGCCGGAATGGATCGCGTAATCGGTGCCCAGGCCGGCGTCTGGCTGGCGGCGACCAGCATTTCCTTCGACATTTCCGTGCTGGAACTGTTATGGACGCTGACCTGCGGCTTTACGGTCGTGGTGCAGCCCGGAGCAGACTGCCTCAGCGCCACAGGTGAGTACTCGGTTTCGGTTCAACTCAGCCGGCATCGGGTAACTCATTTTCAATGCACGCCGACCCTTGCGCGCATTCTGATTCGGTCGCCCGAAGTCCTAGTTGCAATGAAGGGGCTTAAAAAACTGTTTCTCGGCGGCGAAGCCCTTCCGCTGACGTTGGCCAACCAACTCAGAGAAGCGCTGCCGGCAGAAATTTTTAACCTGTACGGTCCGACCGAGACGACGGTGTGGTCGACCGCGCACAAGCTGGCAGGGGTGACGGATTCGGTGCCGATTGGCAGGCCGATCGCGAACACGCGAACTTACATAATTGATGAAGCGGGCAAGCTGGCAGCGATCGGCGCCGCAGGCGAGCTGTACATCGGTGGTGCGGGTGTAACCCGCGGCTACTGGAAGCGGCCCGATCTGACGGCTGAAAGGTTTGTCGTCAACCGATTTGAACCCGGTCGGCTGGAGATACTGTACCGGACGGGCGATCTCGTGCGGCGCCGCGAAGACGGCGAGATCGAGTTTATCGGACGCACCGATCAGCAGGTGAAGCTTCGAGGTTTCCGGATTGAGCTCGGCGAGATCGAAGCGGTGCTGGGCATCCAGCCGGCGGTGCAGGAAGTGGCGGTGGTGACTCGCGGCGAGCGGGGCAACGATCCACAGTTGGTCGCGTACGTAGTTGCGAAGCCTGGCCGGACTGTCACCTCGCAGGAACTGAAGATTCACGCGCGGGAAAAATTGCCGGAGTACATGGTGCCGCCGGTTATAAGGTTCCTGGGCGCGATGCCGCGTACTCCCAATGGTAAGACCGACCGTAATGCGCTACCGAACCCGAGTTTCGATGCAGCGGGAGCGGCTGAAAGAGGTGGCTTTGCGCGAACGGAACTTGAGGGAATCATTACGGAAGTTTGGCGGGAGGCGCTGGCTATCGATGACGTCGGTCTGCACGTCAACCTGTTTGATCTAGGCGCAACTTCGCTGAGCGTGGCGGAAGCCGCGATCAGCCTGCGGCAGAAATTGGATCGTGAAATACCGCTTACCGATCTTTTCGCCTACCCGACCATAGCCGCGCTGGCGTCATACCTGAGCGGGACGAACGGTTCGCGCGGAAATTCCAGTGGTGATCAGACCCGCGGAACGGCACGACGACAGACCCTGCTTAGACGAACGCGGGCGGCGGCTGCCACCGCCTTGACTCGACCGCGCGGCAGTGACGAGAGTTGATCGCGCGATAGCAATGTCAGCCACTAAGGAACCGCACAATACAGGCTCGGGCCCGTCGATCGCGGTGGTCGGGATGGCCGGCCGCTTTCCGGGAGCGCGCAATCTGGCTGAGTTTTGGCGCAACCTTCGAGACGGGGTGGAGTCGATTACAGTAGTGCGCGATGAGCAGTTGATTGCAGCGGGAGTGCCCGCCGCCGAGCTTGGAAATCCGGCCTACGTCAGGGCGGCTGCAATTTTAGAAGATATCGATCGCTTTGATGCAGCCTTCTTTGGTTTGAGTCCAAAGGATGCGGCCATCATGGACCCGCAGCACCGGCATTTTCTCGAATGCGCGTGGGAAGCGCTCGAGCACGCAGGCTGGTCGGCTGACGAGTTCAGCGGGCGCATCGGCGTGTACGCCGGCTCGGGCATGAACAGTTACCTGTTGCATAACCTGCTCGCCGACCCCGAGCTTGTCGCCAGTGCGGGTCTATTTCTTTTGAAGCAAACCGGCAACGATAAGGATGTCCTGACGTCACGCGTCTCTTATCAACTCAACTTGACCGGACCCAGCCTGGCCGTTCAGACCGCCTGTTCGACCTCGCTGGTTGCAATCCATCTGGCCTGCCAAAGCCTGCTGAGTCAGGAGTGCGATATGGCGTTGGCGGGCGGCGTTACCATCGAAATACCGCACGGCCGTGGTTATGTGTACCGCGAGGGGGAGATACTTTCACGCGACGGCCACTGCCGCGCATTCGACGCCGGTTCGAGCGGCACCATATTCGGCAGCGGACTAGGTATCGTGGTCTTGCGGCGGTTTGAGGATGCCGTCGCTGACGGCGATTTCATTCATGCGGTGATCCGGGGCACCGCCATCAACAATGATGGTGCGCGCAAGGTCGGCTATCTGGCGCCAAGCGTGGCAGGCCAGGCCGAGGCGGTCATCGAGGCGCTGACGGTCGCAGATGTCGAGGCCGACTCGATCTCATACATTGAGGCGCATGGGACCGGAACTTCGGTTGGTGATCCAATCGAAATCGCCGGCCTCACCCGCGCGTTTCGCATGAGCACTAAGCGCAACGGATTTTGCGCGATCGGTTCGCTCAAGACCAACATCGGGCATCTGGACGCGGCGGCCGGGGTGGCCGGATTCATCAAGACCGTACTGTCGCTGGAGCATCGCCAGCTGCCACCGAGTCTCAACTTCGTTCAACCCAATCCTTTGATTGACTTTGCCGCCAGCCCATTCTTCGTGAACACCCAGCTCAGCGCGTGGGAAAGCGACGGCCAGCCGCGCCGGGCGGGCGTCACTTCGCTGGGCATTGGGGGCACCAACGCCCACGCGATCCTGGAAGAGGCGCCGTCTTGCCCCGCCTCGGGACCTTCGCGTCCGTGGCAGGTACTGACGCTATCGGCAAAAACTCCTTCGGCACTGGAGATGATGGCGGGAAATCTCGCCAGCCATCTCGAGCAGCATTCACCAAATCTCGCCGATGTGGCATTCACCGGCCACCTCGGCCGTAAAGCGTTTCAGTTGCGGCGGGCGGTGGCGTGTAGCGACTTGACCCAGGCGATCACCGCTTTGCGTGGAGGTGACCAGAAACGGGTTATTTCGAATTCCGCACGCGAGACCGATTCGCCGGTGGTCTTTCTATGCTCGGGACAAGGATCGCAGTACGTGCTGATGGGCCGCGGGTTGTATGAGTCTGAGCCGCAGTTCAGATCCACAATCGATTTCTGCGCCGACTATCTGCAGCGGTTTATCGGCATCGATCTGCGAACAATTCTGTTTCCGGCCGCGACCTTTGCTACCGAGGCCGCCAGCTTACTGAATCAGACGCGATTCACTCAGCCTGCCTTGTTCGTCATCGAATATGCGTTGGCCAAGCTATGGTCTTCGTGGGGCATCATCCCCGCGGCGATGATTGGCCACAGTATCGGGGAGCTGAGCGCCGCCTGCATCGCCGGCGTATTTTCCCTTGAGGCGGGCCTGCAGATCGTGGCGGAACGCGGCCGCCTGATGCAGAGTCTGCCCGGCGGATCGATGACTGCGGTTCCGCTGTCTGAAACCCAGGTCATGCCGCGCCTTAGCGGGAACCTTTCCCTGGCAAGCGTCAATAGCGGCGAGCAATGTGTTATTTCAGGTCCGGACCAAGCGATTGAGAACTTCGAGAAAGCTTTGGCGGTTAAAGAGATAGCGTCTCAAAGATTGCGGGTTTCGCATGCATTTCATTCGAGCATGATGGACCCGATCACGCTTGAGTTCGCCGAATTCGTACGAAAGTTCGACTTGAAGCCACCCGCCATCCCCTATATCTCGAGTGCGACTGGGACCTGGATTACGGACCCCGAGGCAACCGATCCCAATTATTGGGCCGGGCAACTTCGGCGTACGGTTCGTTTCGCGGATGGGGTCGCCCGGAGCCTGGAGACTCCGGGTTCGATCCTGCTGGAGCTTGGTCCTGGCAACGCGCTGATCACGCTTTGCCGACAGCAGCGGAATTTTTCCGCGGCGATGGAAGCTGTGTGCTCGTTGCGGCCGCCGCGGGATGCTACCGCTGACGAGGAATTCATCGCTTGCACCGTCGCGCGAATGTGGGCGGCCGGAAAAAAAATCGACTGGCACGGCTTCCATGCTCACGAACGGCGCAACCGCTTACCCATGCCAGCCTATCCATTCGAACGGAAGCGTTTCTGGATCGAGCCAGGCCGGAAGGCCGCTGCGGTCGAAGGCTCGTCGCCGGAGTTCCCCAAGGAGGTTCGCGCGCTCGAGTTTTTTCGTCCGGTCTGGAAGCGGGCCGATCTGAATGAGACTGAGCGGGGGCGGAATATTGGGCCGTGGCTAATCTTCGAGGATGAGCAGGGGCTGGGAGCCGAGGTGGTCCAATCGCTGCGGCACCGCGGTGAGCAATGCATCACGGTACGGTCCGGGCGAAGCTTTGTACAAAGCGCGCCCGAGCGGTTCGAGGTCGAGGCCGGCAACCCGGCGGACTATCAGCGGTTACTTTCCGCACTTGCCGCGCTAGGAAAGCTCCCACGCTCGATCGTTCATTTATGGTCTGTGTGCGACCCCGGCGCCGCGGGGCCGCTTCTCGATGATCTGTCCGCGGATGAGACCACAAGTTTTTACAGTCTGCTGTTTCTCGCGCAGGCGTTGGGCGCCGGCGAAATTGAAAGTCAGATCCAGATTGCAGCGGTATCGAACGGCCTTCACCAGATCGCTGACGAGCCGATTGTGGGTCCGGCGCGCGCGCTGATCGCGGGCCCGTGTGGAGTGATTTCCAAAGAGCTGCCTAACCTGCGCTGCCGCAATATCGACATCGAACTCCCGGCCCGCGATCCTTCCCACCAAGTTGGAGAGGGCGACGGCTGGAAGGAAGCCGCCGAGCAAGTTTTGGCTGAACTTCAGGCCCAGGCGATCGAATCGCCCGTCGCCTATCGCGGTAAGCGGCGTTGGATCAGAACCTTCGAGCCCATGCGCGTGACCGAAGCGGAGGGGCCGGTGCAACTTAAGGATCGTGGCGCCTACCTGATTACGGGCGGACTTGGTGGCATAGGGTTGGTGCTGGCCGAGTCGCTGGCCCGCGCGGTGCGAGCCCGGCTGGTCTTGGTATCGCTTCACGGTCTGCCGCCGCGCGCCGAGTGGGATGCGTGGCTTGGCAGTCACGACCACACGGACCCGGTTGCCGGGAAGATTCAGAAAATCCGCGTGATCGAGGGTATGGGGGCCGAAGTACTCGTTGCGGCGGGAGACGTATGTGATCCAATCGCGATGCGGCAAGTGGCGGATCAGGCGCGAATGCGATTCGGCGCCATCAACGGAATTATCCACGCAGCTGGCACGCTAGATGACCAGCCGCTTTTGCAAAAGGATCACGCGGGCGCGGCGCGCGTACTGGCGCCCAAGGTGCGGGGCACACTGGTGCTGGAGTCGGTCTTCGAGCGCGAGCCGATCGATTTCTTCATGCTGATTTCCTCCGTCAGCTCGTACCTGGCGCCGGCGGGTCAGGTAGATTATACGGCCGCCAACGCGTTCCTCGATTCCCTCGCGCAGGCGCGGTCGCGGCGAGGCCATTGCTTTACTTCAATTCAGTGGCCGCGATGGACGGATACCGGAATGGCCTCGCGACTTCCCGGTCGGTCTGGCGCCCGCTCGCTGCATCCGCTTTTGGGCCGTCCAACGCATGAGAGTGGGGGGCTCACTACCTATTCCACCACCTTGAGCCTGGAAAGTAACTGGATAGTAAGCGAACACCGTCTGAACCGTAGCACCGGACTTTTTCCGGCCACCGGCTACCTTGAAATGGTACGGGCCGCAGTGCAGGAACTTACTGGTGCTTCGGCGTTATCGATCAGCGACTTTTACATCAGCCAGCCACTGAGGGTGCCGCCGCGGTCGCCGCAGCGAATCGAACTCGTCCTGCGCAGGCAAGCTGGCGGTTATCGATTTTCTGTCCGCGCTGCCGCCGGGCCTTTGCCGCGATCGATCGAATTCGCGTCTGGCGAAGTCAGCGTGAACGAACGATTACAGCTGCGCCATTATCATATCGACAGCCTTAAGCGGCGGTGCGGCCGCAGCGTCAGGTCCGGGACGGAGACTCGAAATGAAGCGCAGGAGCGCTACCTCGAGTTTGGGCCGCGATGGCGGAGTGTCAAGCGAGTGTGGGTGGGCACGAAAGAAGCTTTAAGTCTGCTGGAATTGCCAGATGAATTCGTGGCCGAAATGGATATGTATCGGCTGCATCCGGCGCTGCTCGACATGGCCACCGGCAGCGCCATGGCGCTGATCAAAGGCAACCGCGCGCCGGGCTATCTGTATGTGCCAATCTCGTACGGCAAGATATCAATTGCGGGGCCGCTTCCGGCTACCTGCTACGCCTACCTTCGCACCCGATCGGGCGCGTCGATCGAGGCGCCGATCGCGACCTTTGACATTACCATCCTGGATTGGGAAGGAAATGTCGTGGTCGAAATTAGTGAGTTTTCTGTCCGTCAGATCCGTGAACTTTCTACGCTAGCGAGCATAAAGCCGGTGGCTGCGGCCAATTTAGACGACCTGCAGGCCTCCGCAGCAAACCGGGCCGCTGGCGTGGCGCAACTATCAGACGCAATTACGTCAGCGGAGGGTAGTCAAGCCTTCGCACGCCTGCTGGCCGCTCCGCATAGCTCCAATGTTGTAATCTTCCCGTCCGATTTTTTAGCGTATTTGAATGCTGGCGCAGCGCGCCAAGAGATTGAAGCCTCGAAAAGAACCGCTGCGGCGGCACCCGACAATTCAAACGATGAGGTCGAGACAACCCTTACGCGCTGGTGGCAGGAGCTGCTCGGAGTGGAATCCGTGAGCAGTCAAGACAACTTTTTCGACTTGGGTGGAAATTCACTCACCGGGGTCAGGCTGCTCGCCAAACTAAACAAGGCTTATGCCGTCAATCTGAAGCTGCCGTCTCTGTTCGAGATGCCCACTATCGAAAAGCTGGCGCGGCTGGTGCGAAGGGAGGAGACCGCGACGGTGATCTCATGCGTGGTTCCACTGCGCCCACGTGGCTCGCTGCCGCCGTTGTTTGTATTGCCTGGCGCCGGGGGCAGCGTACTGGCGTTCTCCCAACTCATCCCGCACATGGAGTCTGATCTACCAATCTATACGCTTCTGTACACCGTGGATGAATCAAAGCCTGCCGTACTACGCGTGGAAGACTTGGCGGCGCACTACATACAGGAGATGCGTAAAGTTCAGCCTGAAGGTCCCTATTATCTGCTCGGTCATTCGTTTGGAGGTCTGGTCGCGTTCGAGATGGCGCAGCAGCTGCGTATGATGGGCCAGGCGACCGGGCTATTGGGGATTATTGATACCCGTTTAACGAATGGTTTTGCAGATAAGCAGGACCCTTTGAAAAGCCTGATGCTTTGGGCCAGGCGCTGGTCAGCGGCCTTGCGCCCTCACGCGCAGCAACTCTTGTGGGGTCCAGACAGGTTGCAGCACCTAGGGGACGAGCTGCCATTCATGCTGGCCAATTTCCGTGCACGGATTCGTGGGATGATCTACGCCATATTCACGTCCATGCGGCGGACGGCACCGAAATTTCTAGAGCACGCATACGACGTTAACATGTTCGGCGCGCGAAAGTATCGCCCAGTTAGTTATCCTGGTTTCGTAACTTTATTCCGCACGAAGCGGGAGAAAGTCACCGATGGACTGTACGGTTATGAACTTGGTTGGAAGAACCTGGCAGGTTCTGGGATCGAGGTCTATGAAATCCCCGGTACGCATCTCGACCTGGTTCGCGAGCCTAATGTCCAGCTGCTCGCGCGCGAGGTAAACGGGTGCCTGACGAGAGCTCGCGTTCGGCAGGTTGGCGATTCCAGTCCCATACCCGCCAAGCGGGACGTAGGGTGATGAGCTTAACCGGTTACGAGACCGACGCCGCAGATGAGCGCCGCCGCGATACCAACGCTTTGAATCACCGGGCCTCGCCCGATGATTTCCTTTTGCGTTCGAGGCGTTTGAAAGCATCGCCACGCTATGAGTGATGGTTTTTCGTCCGCACTCTCGGGCGATGGTTGTGGACCGCCAGCGCTAGAGCGCGGGATGGTGCAACTCGTCACACATCGGCCTGGGCGCGATGTGTCGATCACAGTGACAGATTTGTTCGAACCGGGGTTGGCCAGCTTGTTAACTCTATTCCATGCGTGGCAAACAGCGCCAGGGCGAGACGCTCCATACCGAAGGCCACACAGGCGGTGTGCGCTATCTGCCCGGTCTCGGTGCGCAAATTCCAGGCCTTTCCAAAATGATCGAGGTGATAATTGAAGCTCATGCAGGCTGTCGGTTGGCGGTCGGAATGCAGTGACACCAGCAACTCAAATTTCAAGGACTGTTCGAGCTGACTGATGGAGGCGAGCCGGCCAGCGCGGCCGAAAAAGGGATCGCTTGCGGGCTCAATCCGATGAGGCAAACCCAATTGCATCGCGAATTCATCCGCCCGCGACAGCCATCGGTCTCGGAATCCGAGAGCTTGGCTGGCAGATCCAAGGCACAGGTACTCGCGCATTTGGAAAGCCTGAAGACGATCGATTTCATGCGTCGCTTCGTGACGAAAACAGTAGGCGGCTACGTCGAAAAGCAGGCCTTTTGCGGGTATCTGGCCGCGGGCTGCGGCCAGCGGGTAGACCGGGTAGCAGGCGGCTGGGTTAAGCACCATGTCGGTCGTCGCCAATCGAGCAAGCCAGTCCGAACCCTTCACCAGGGCGCGAATGTCGGATTCGTCGCCGTCAAGACTGCTTACGCAGCCCAGCAGATGCGGGAAGCTCTGCAGGTAACCCGAGCTTTGTAATTGCTGGCGGCTCATCACGGGGGGAAATCTCAGGATTTCGGTCTCGGCGTCACGTCGGCGGCCAATGAAGGCCGCCAGGCCTTCGACGACTTGCTCGAATAGAGCGGTTCGCGCGTATACTCCAGCGGCCGCAGTCGGTATCAGCAGGGCTTTGGTGATCGACTCCACATGATCCTTGGCAGCAGAATTCATAGTCATCCATACTCCCGACTGCGAGGGACGTCCGGACCTAAGCCCGGCCGACGGCCTTTGATTGCGAGGTTAGCCTCTCAACCAATTTGGAACCTCGATCAGGAAGGACGCGGGTGCAACATTTGCAAGTATACGGTCGTTGTTGATCATGATGGAAGACGACAAGCTGTCGCGAATATAGCGCGCGAGGCTGAATTCGCCCGCGCTGCGATAGCCAGCCAGGCCACAGACCTGCATTGCGCTCATCACCGTGGCGATAGCCGATTCCGAAGCGTTGACCTTGAGCAGATTCATCGCGTTTTGAAAATCAAGTGATTCGAGTTTCTCGGCCTGATCCGCCGCGTCTTCGAACCTCTGCAGCGCCGATGCCAACAGCGCTCGCAACGAGCGCAGCGACATAGCGGCACGCGTCAGATGCGCCGTCCCGGACGGCGGCTGACCGCCTGCGCCGCGAGCGGCGGCGCGGACAAACCGGCGTGCCCGCTCCACGGAACCCGCGGCAAGTCCCGCCCACACGGCGCTCCAGGTCAGATGCGCGACCGGCATCATCGTGTGCGTGTGGATTCTTTGGTATGGCTCGGGCAGCACCTGATCGATTCCGCCTCTGGCTCTTAGGGTAAAGCCGGCGCTGCAGGTGCCGCGCATGCCGAGCGTTTCCCAATCCATGATGGGCTCGAGATGGTAATCGTCCTTGAGGAAGACCACCAGAACCTGGTCGGAAGGTAAGGCCTCGCCGGAGCGCCGCGCGGTGGTCAGGATGGCATCGGCCTGTGCGCCGTACGAGATCACGGTTGCAGTTTTGGTCAGTGCTATGCGCGAGCTGGTTTGCTCCAGAGCGCATGCGCTTTTGCGCAGATCGCCGCCGCCCTGGCCCTCGGTGGTGGACGACGCGAGCAGCAGCTGCTCCTTGCAAAGTTGCCGGAGCAGCCGCTGCTGCCAGGCACTGCCGCGGGCGTGAATCACGAGGATCGCAACCATAATTTGGTGCATGGCGAAGATCATGCCGCTTGAGGCGCAGGCCCGCCCGAGCAGATAGCAGACGTCTACAACATCTGAGACGCTGGCTCCATCGCCGCCCAACTCGCGAGGAACCAGCATCCCCAGCAGCCGGTTGGCCCGCGCCGCCAAAAAGGTTTCCGCTGGAAAACGCGCCTCGCGGTCGACAGCGTCAGCCGTTTCCGCCGCCACCACAGCGACCGCTTCCGCCCTTGAGCTGAGATTGCCACTGATCGCGAAATTGTTTAGTATTTTACCCATTTGCCTATAATGAGCTATATTAGCAAGAATAAACGCTTAGGACACTTTGAAGTACACAATACAGCCAAATGGAACAGCTAGAAAGTACTCTACCGTGTCCCGAAATTGTCTGCAGCGGCGAGGAGCATGCCTGAATCTCGCGCCATCACGCTGAGCGGTCAAGGACCGATGTCGGACAGATTAGGGGGTGGTCGGCGGATGCGACGCCAGGCCGGCCAGCCTCATGGTGCTGTTTACGGATCAGCTGGAGCGCACTGGTCTGGACGGAAACGAAGAGGAGTAAATTCAGCAGCGAGCCGCACCCGCGTGGCGTGGTTGATGTGGACCAGGTCTGGCACCATCGAGGGGTCGAAAAGAGATGTCCGAGTTGCAGCTCGTATTAAGCATTCACCAGTCGGGATCGAGCCTCATGACTCAGCTTGCGCATTGGCGGTATCGCTGTGTAGGTCCGAAAATTTTATTGGCTTTCGAATGAGGGCCGGGTTTTAGGGCACCGCTCAGTGGTTGGATTAAGCAAGCAATCATGCGAGCGAGTGTTCGGGTGGGAGAGCCGGAAGGTCCGGGTTAGAATCGCTGACCAGAGCGAGAGCGCGTCGAAGACGTGAGCAGAAAAGTGCGCAGCAAGTTCTATACGGTTC
>DAHVFB010000010.1 GCA_027317185.1 Deltaproteobacteria bacterium | reverse complement strand
GCGCTATTCGCGGCCATGGCGTTCTTTCTATTCCGGGCTACCGAAGAGACGGCGCCTGCAGGGATACCGGAAGCCCAGCCAAATGTAATCACCGCGGAAAGACCGGCGGTGCGCGGTGGAGGAGCGCCGGAATAGGCGATCCATCTGCTGGGCCTCCATTTCCGAAGAAAACGGCGAAACGAAGAATGTCCACTATCCGATACAGGTGTGCGCAGTCTGACGCGATGCAGCAGCAAGCCGCACCGGTTCTGGTTTCCTCGCAGCGCGCCACGCCGATGACGCGCGTGGCGAGGAACATCGGCTGGCTGGTCTTTGCCGAAGGTTTTACCAAAGCGGCGACGCCAGTGGCTAATATCCTGACGGCGCGCTTTCTAACCAGCACCGGCTACGGCCTCCTCGCCCTAGCTCAGACCTGGGCGGTTTATGCCTCGATGGGCGCGGACCTAGGAGTCAATGGCTATGGTCAGGCGGAAGCGGCGCGCGCCTGCGCAGGCCCGGAACTGGTGAAGCTAGCTGAGGAGATAATCCCCTTCCGGCTGGTCGCCGGCCTGCTCACTTTCGGCCTGTTCGCCGCGGTGGTGTGCTACGCGAATCCATCCGGTTCGGGAATCGCCTTCCTAGCGACGGGGCTGTACATTCCCGCCTTCGCGCTCGGCACTGACTGGCTTATCCGGGGCCGGGAGCGATTCGATCTGGTGCTGGCCGCCAACGGGGTGGGCGCGGCGTTCCTGCTGATCGCTGTCGTTCTCGTGGGCAGGGGTCCGCATGCGTTGCCGCTCGACGCCCTGGCTTGGGCGCTCAGCTATGGTGTCACGGCCTGCATCTATCTCGGCTTTTTACACAAGGTCAGCGGAAGCTCACTGCGGCTCAGATTCGTCCCTGAGCGTTGGATCGCTCACTTGCGCCAATCGCTGTTCGTTTCTCTCTCCAGTCTCATTCTCAACACCTACCGATTTTTTCCGCTCATCCTGCTCGGCTGGCTGTGGTCGCCGCGGGAGGTCGGTATCTACGCCGCTCCTTATCGCCTGGTCATTAACCTCCAGAGCGTAGCCATGCTGCTCCCAGCGGCTTTTTATCCGGTCGGGGCGGCGCTGTTCCGCGACTCCGCGGCGCAATTCCTTCAGAGCAGGAGAAGCGTGGCGATGCTGATGCTGATGGCCGGTTTGCCGGTGGGAATAATCGGCTGTGCGATGGCAGGCCCCGCCATGAGGCTGATCTTCGGGCGAAACTTCGCCGCCAGCATTCCGGTGTTCGCGCTGATCGTCTGGCTGCTGCCGCTTTACCTGGTGCGCTCGATTCACGCGACTACGATCGTCTCCACCGGGTTCTACCGGATACAATTCCTCGCCCCCACTTGCGGATTGGTGTTGACGCTGATCGCGAGCCTGCTGCTGGTGCCCGGATGGGGAGCAATCGGCGCCGGCGTCAGCCAGTTGGCCGGGGAGATGGGGATGGTTGCCACCAATGTGTTCATTTCCAAGCTGGTCCATGGCGAGACCGCCCTGCCGCGGTGGCCCGAGCTTTCGCGGCTGCTGCTGCTCAACCTCGTCCTCGCTGCCGCCGCGGTCTATCTTCCCAGCCGGCTGGGATGTATGGGGTTGGCGGCGATTGCGCTGACCTGCTATCCGGCCGGCCTGCTGGCGCTGGGCCTGGTTAATCCTGCGACTGTGATGACGTGGGTATCGCCCGCGTCCGGGAGGTTGGCGAAGTGAACGGTGTCGATTATCGTCAACGGCTCTACGATAGCTACGTAACCGGCATGGCCGCCTTCGTCAGGGAGTTGTCGCCGGATGGAGTGCGCCGGGGTTTCCCAATTGTCGCCAAGACGATTGGACCATTTCTGCCCGCCGACAAGGGAGCCGATATCCTCGACCTGGGTTGCGGTTATGGCGCGCTGGTGGCCTACATGCAGTCCGCGGGTTACCGCAAGGCCCGCGGAATCGACCGCAGCCCGGAGATGGTCGGCGTGGCGCATAAGCTCGGCATCGAAGGAATCGAGCAGGGCGAGCTTTCGAGCTTCCTGCAGGGGTCGCGTTCGCGCTGGGCGCTCATCACCGCCACCGATGTCATCGAGCATCTGCGCAAGGATGAGGTGCTGCCGGTGCTGGACATGGTGTTCGCCGCGCTGGCGCCCGGCGGAAAGTTTTTGATGCAGGTGCCAAACGGTATGAGCAAGTACGGCCGTTGGGAGCGTTACAACGACTTCACTCATGAGTTTGGTTTTGATGCGCGCTCTGCCCGCCAGTGCTTGATGGCGGCGGGTTTCAGCTGCGTACGCGTCTGCCCGGTGGGGCCGGTGGTGCATGGCGCCGCGAGCGCGCTGCGGTGGCTGGCGTGGAAGCTGTGGGAGCCGTGGCTCAAGCTCTCCCTGGCGGTCGAGGCGGGCTGGGAGGGTGGCCATGTTTTCACGCCCAACCTGATCGCCGTTGGCTACAAACCGGAGTAGAGAAAGGATGCGGGTTCTTATTGTCGCAGCTATCCACTATCCGCCGATTATCGGGATGGCTTCCCGCCGGATGGCTTATCTCTCCAGGGCGCTGGTTGCCGCGGGCCATGAGGTGGAGGTGCTGACCATCGAGCCCCTTGCGGGCCATCCGGTGTGCAAGAACTGGCCGGAGATGATGGCGCTAGTGCCGCCCGAAGTAAAAATTCATCGCGTGCCGATGGGGTTGGTTAACCGGCTGATTGCGCGATTCGATATCGACCGGCAGGCGGACACGAATGGCCCGGGCGTAAATTGCGGGGTGCGCAACGGCTACGCGCGCCGCGCTCTGCGGCAACTGTATGCGGCTAAGAAACTGTGGCAGCCGCTGGCGATTCCCGACACCAGCGCCGATTGGATTCCTGGCGCGCTGCGCAAAGGGTTTGAGTTGATCGGAAGCCGCAGATTCGACTTGGTGATCTCGCATTCGTACCCGTATACGAGCCATGTGGTGGCCTATTTCCTTGCGCGGCGGGCGCAGATACCGCTGGCGGCCGACTATGGCGACGAATGGGGCTTCTCTCCCGACTTACAGACCCAGCCACGGTTTAAGCGCGTTCTGAGCCGCGCGATGGAACGGCGAATCGTACGCCGGGTCGGCCGCTTCACGGTTTCCGCCGAGGGCATTGCCACGCAACTTAACCGAGTTTACGGCATCGATTCGGATCGGGTTAAGCTGGCGCGCAGTTGTTTCATCGATCTCCAGCATTATCGCCGGGTCACGGAAGAGCCGGGCGGTAATTTCACCGTGGTGTACACCGGCCAGATTTATCAGGGGACCCAGGATCCCGGGCCGTTTTTCAGGGCTTTGCGGCGGATTCCCATCGGCGACGTGACGGTTACGATACTCGGTATGCTGCGGCCGGAACAGGAAGCCCTGATTCGGTCATTGGGCCTCTCCAACGTCGAGTTACGAGGCTGGTGCGACGATCAGAGCGAGGTGATAGGCCGGCAAAAGTCGGCTGGCTGCCTGCTGCTGCTGGGCCATTCCACGGGCAACCAGGTGCCGAGCAAGGTGTACGAGTATTTCGCCGCCCGGCGGCCGATACTTTGCGTGCGCATGGACGACAACGATCTGGCCGCGCCGCTGGTGGCGCGCCATAAACGGGGGTTGGTGATTTCCAACGATGAGGCGGCGATCATTGAGGGCCTGCGAAGCCTGGTGGCGCTCCACGGGCGGGGCGAGTTGGACGCAGCGTTCAATCTCGATGAATTGCCCGAGTACTCCGCCGAGCAGGCGGCGGTGACGCTGATGCATGGGTTGCTCGGCGGGGGTGGAGCGGAAATGCCACGGACGGCGAGTGGGCTGGCAACCCAGCGCGGGGCTGACGGGAGTTGCACGCTCTGAGCGCGACGGCGTCGGCGCGAGGCTCGAAAACGGCGGCGCTCAGGGCGCTTTTGCCGGCGGCCTTCGCCTGCATGCTATTGCCGGGCCTGTTGCCCGGTGCGCATCCAACCGGGTTGATGCGTCCGATGGGGTGGGCTTTCCTATGCGTGCTGGCCGCTCTGCTTCCTTTTCTGACCAGAGACCGAACCGCGCCGTTCGATTTCCTCGAACCGATCTATCCGCTCTGCCTCTACGCGATCCTGTTGTTCGGCTACCGGGGCATCTACCTGCTCGGCGCCGGCTGGCAATTCGATTTGCCCTTCGCCACCTCTGCCCTGATCGTCAAAGCCTTGATCCTGGCCAGCGTCGGAATTCTTGCCCTCCAGATTGGCTACTACAGCGGCGTGGGCGAGCGGCTCGCGCGTCAGGTTCCGTTAGCTGAACTGCTCGGTGCCGGCGAGCGCGGCTATCCTGCCATCGCAATCCTGGTGTGCGCTGCGGTGGGCGTGGCCGGTATCGCCTTGCAAGCCAAGCTTCGGGCCGGCAGCACCGAGGCGGACGTGGCGAGTATGGCCGGTACCTACTGGGCCGTTCCCGCGATTATGCCGCTTCCACTCGCGTTTATCATGATCGTCATCAATGGCGAGGGAAAGCGATGGACTGCCAGCAGGGCGATGGCGAGCGGTAGCCTGCTGGTGGCAATTCTTGGATCTTTCGCAATCTACCAATCCAAAGCCTGGTTGCTGCGTCCCTTCTTTTACCTGCTGGTGGCGTATCATTACCGTCAGAAAAAACTGACCGGCTGGAAAGCGCCGGCAATCTGCCTGCTTGGCACCCTGGCTTTTTGCGTCACTAACCTGTTCAAGCTTTACTACCACGGCTTTCGCGGCAACTTACTTTCCACCGTCAGTTTTCTGGAGTCCGTGGCTGGCCCATGGAGAATGGCCGATCTGTTGTTCTCAAGATTTTACGGAACCGACGACATCGCCGTGGTGCTCCAGCATGTTGCAAACACTCACCGGTTCTGGATGGGCTCTTCGCTTGCCGAGATGCTCTATTGGTTTGTGCCCCGCGCGGCCTGGCCCAACAAGCCCTACACATTTGGCATAGGCTTTGCTCATCTGTTCGCGCGCTACACCGGCCACGAAAATACCGCTTTCGTGTCGCTGTCGCTGTTCGGCGAATCATATCTGAACTTCGGGATCGTCGGCGTGGTTGTGGTTGGCGTCGGATTTGGAATCGTTTCGCGCGCGGTGTACGTCTACCTAGTCCACAGGGCCGGCACCAAGTCTGCAATTATTCTTTATGCCATCGCCCTGCTGCATCTCATGTATTTTCTTCAGGGATCGTTCGCCGGGCACGTGGGTATGATGGCTGTGGAGGTTACCCCAATGCTGGCCATGATGATCTTGACGCATGAATCCGAGTTTTTCAAAAGGGCTGCGGTGCGTCGCTACCGGATGGTGGGAGCTTGAAAGTCGTTTATGCCCTAGGCCCGGGCCGCTAAGCTCGAGGCGGGTGCGTTTACCACGAAGTTCCCAACGGCTTCGATGTCAGGAAAGATAGCAAGGCTTATGATCGTCGGCGCTCTGGGGATAGCCCTAATACTCTGCCGGCCAGGTATAGTCCGGGCGCAAAGCAGCCCGGCGGGACTGATGCTGCAGGCGCAGCGACTCGTAGCATCTTCCATTCCCGCAGGGCAAACGCAGCAGATCGTAGGCATGCAAGGCACCGCGCCAAGCGATTCCTCCAGCCTGTTCTGGGTCGACCTCCGGGGAATAGCCTACGTCCAGGCGGGCCCCACAGCGGCCACTCTCCAGCTCCTGATTCCCGGAATCCGGTTTCAATCGCCTCCGGTCACTGTGCCCGCCAACGCAACTGTTGCCGTGCCGCTCGAGGCTTATAGTCACGCGTGGGCCGGACAATGGGCAGCAGAGCTCTCGCCCAAGCGAATATCCAGCCAACGCGCTACGGCGGAGTTCCGCCGCGAACTCGGCGCCTGACCGAGGCTGGACTACCGTTGTACCGCCACGAGCACCCGCTGATGTGGTTCGGCGCGTGGCCGCAAATTGCCCGCACCCGGCGCGAGTGACCCGAGAAAGCTATTTGAACAGCACGAACGCGAACTGGCGCGGCAGATGGGCCGAACTTCAGGCTGGATGCGCAGCAATCGCCTGCCGGACGGTCAATTGCGTCCTGCGGGTGATGCGAAGGCGCCTGTGGCCCGGAAAACGGCCGCAACAGGCCGACCGCGTCGCTATTGTGCGCCATTTCACGATCGGCGATATCGCGGTTGCGATCCCGGCGATGGTTGCTGTTCGAAGGGCGTATCCACAGGCGCACCTCGCGCTGGTGACCTCGCCTACTGGCCGGCGAAATACGGGGACTGAGGGATGGCGGCTGCTCGAAGGCGCTCCATGGCTTGACGACGTGGTGGTGCTTGACAGGAGGCGGCTTCAGGGGTTTCGGGCGGTGCTCGAAACTGTGCGCGAATTGAGAAAGCGCAGATTCGATGTCTGGATCGAACTGCCGGACAACGATCTCGGCACGCTCAGGCTGCTGCGCAACATGCTGTTTGCGCGGGCTTGCGGCCCGCGCTGGGCGTACGGCTGGCAACTGGCGAGCGTTACCTGGGCCAAACAGGCACAGTCGCAATTTCTTAAGTTTCAGAATGAGGTGGAGCGGCTCCTGGGTTTGGTCGGCGCCTGTGGTATCGGGGCTGAGAGAAGGGAATTTCCACTTGGTCTGAATGACGCTCATCGCCGGAAAATCGACGGTGTTTTAAACCAGGCGGGCCTGGAGGGCCGTCGGCTCGTGGCCGTCGCGCCCGGAGCCAAGCATCCATCGCATCGGTGGCCGACGGAGCGATTCGCGGAGGTCGCACGGAGTCTGAGTGCTGACGGGTTGGGTGTGGCGGTCATCGGCAGCAGCAGCGAACGCGAGATGTGCATGCGGGTCGCGGCTGAAATCGGCCAGCCACACTGGTGTTTGGCAGGAGAGACCTCGTTGCTCGAATCCTGCGAGTTGCTCAGGCGCTGCGCCTTGGTGGTCTGCAACGATTCGGGCGTTCAGCACATGGCGGCGGCCGTAGGCACACCGTGCCTTTCCCTGTTCGCTTTCACCAATCTGCCCGGACAGTGGTGGCCCTATGGCTCACGCAACCGGGTCATCCACAAGTGGGTGCCCTGTCACACCTGCTTCAAGGAAACATGCCCCAACGACAATCTTTGTTTGGGGTTGATTAGCGCGGAAGAGGTGCGGCAGGCCGCGTGCGAAGTGATGCGGGGGTCGGAAGCTCGGCCGTGAACGGTCTCCCGCACGGACCGAATCCCGGTCTCGCGCCGCCCAGCGGCGATTTTCACGTTGGGTTCGGTGCGCGGCTGGCGCAGGTGGTGGCCGCCAGGAGAGGGTTCTCGAACTGGATTGCCTGTTCCAGGCTGGTTGCGC
Organism: Deltaproteobacteria bacterium; assembly: GCA_027317185.1. Taxonomy (GTDB): domain Bacteria; phylum Desulfobacterota; class Binatia; order Binatales; family Binataceae; genus JAJPIG01. Next base: position 48,359 of record DAHVFB010000010.1, on the reverse strand, counting down.
TGGAACGGCTGTCGAAACGGCGCCACGGTGAGTTGCTATGGAAATCGCGCCGCGGGACCTTGCTGACAACGTCACGAAGCGACTGGTACCCGGCGATCGAGTGCTTCGGCATGGACATCTATGGACTGGGTCTGCTTACGGAGGACGTACGGAGCTTTCTCGATCTCGGCGCCAACAGCGGCTGCTTCACACTCGCTATCAAGGAGCACTTTGCAAATGCCCGCGGCAGGGCTTACGAGCCGGCCCCGAAAATGTTCGAGCACCTGAGCGGCAATGTGTCGCGCAATAGCTGGAGCGATTCAGTTGAAGTGGTGCAAGCGGCGGTGACCGGCAGCGCGATCGGAGCGGTTGAGCTGCGCTACCAGCCTTCGGCGCCGAGCACCAGCACCGTCGCCGGACTGCTCCCGGGCGGAAACGATACGGGAGTTTTATTGACCGTGCCTGCCGTCTCACTCTCGACGGTTTTAAGCGAAATGGGGCCGGTGGATCTGGTCAAGATGGACATCGAAGGCTCGGAGTACGACGTGCTGCTTCGCACGCCACTGGAGCAGTTGAAGTCTATCAGGCGCCTTGTGATGGAAATCCACCCGTCGCCAACTCATAGGCCGAGCGAGATCGTGGATCATTTGGGCCGCGCTGGGCTGAGGTTGATCGCGCATGGTGCGCCGGCGGTCGCGTTGGGCCCCTTCAGGCTGGCTTGGTACGGGGAGCTTATGTGGTTCGGGTCTTGGGTATGAACCGCATCGAATTGACCATGCGGTCCACATGAGCGAAATGCCTGGCGTTCGAAAAAGCTGTGACGTTCGGTCGGTTTACCGATTGTGACAATGAGGAGGAAGTATAGTGCGAATTCTAATTCTAGGTGGCGACGGTTTCTGCGGATGGCCCACAGCGCTGCACCTGTCCAATGCCGGGCACGAGGTGGCGATAGTGGACAACTTCTATCGCCGGCAATGGGACTACGAGCTGGGCGCCGAGAGCCTGACCCCGATCGCTCCGCTCCAGAGCCGGGTCGAAGCGTGGCGTGAAGTGTCCGATCGCAGCATCCCGATCTTCATCGGTAACATCACCAGCTATGAATTTATCTCCAAGGTGATTCATAGCATGCAACCGCAGGCGCTGGTGCATTTTGCAGAGCAGCGCTCGGCACCCTACTCGATGATCGATCGCGAGCGGGCGGTGTTCACGCAGAGCAACAACGTACTGGGGACGCTGAACGTCCTGTACGCGATCAAACAGTTGGTCCCAGAGTGCCATCTAATCAAACTGGGGACGATGGGCGAGTACGGGCAACCGAACATCGATATCGAGGAAGGCTTCATCGAGGTCCATCACAACGGCCGCAAGGACCTCTTGCCCTATCCGATGCAGCCGGGCTCCTTCTACCATCTGTCCAAGGTCCACGACAGCCAGAACATCATGTTCGCGTGTAAGATCTGGGGGTTGCGGGCGACCGACCTTCATCAGGGCGTGGTGTATGGCACCATGACCGACCAGATTGCGCTCGATGAGAGGCTGATGAACCGGTTCGACTACGACGATGTCTTTGGAACGGCGCTGAACCGTTTCTGCGTGCAGGCCGCGCTGGGGCATCCGCTGACGGTATACGGCAAGGGCGGCCAGACGCGGGGATTTATCGACATCCGCGATACCGTGCGCTGCATCGAACTGGCGGCCACCAATCCATCCAAGGCCGGTGAGTACCGGGTGATGAACCAGTTCACCGAGCAGTTCAGCGTGTCAGAGTTGGCGCAGAAAGTTATGGAGGCGGGCGCCAAGTGCGGACTAAAGGTCGAGATACAGCACCTGTCCAACCCCCGCGTGGAGAAAGAGGAACACTACTACAACGCCAGAAACACCAAGCTATTGGATCTTGGACTCAAGCCCCATTATCTGTCCGATTCGCTGCTCGATTCGCTGCTCAATATCGTTGTTAAACACCGTGGCCGCGCCAATCTTTCCGCCATCTATCCGCGGGTCAACTGGCGCAGCGCTCAGAACGAGCGGATCTCTCCGAACACCGGTGAAGAGAATCCCACAGTGGTGCGGGCCGGCCAAAAACCGGTTTCCGCACGGTGAGCCCAGGGCATTTTCATAGAACGCTTTTGCATGAGTGTGAGGCCATTACAAAGAGGCTTGAGGGTTGCAGCCGTCATTGCGGTCCTGGCTGGGACCGCCGCTCGCTCATATGCATTGGCTAACGCGCCGGGTAAGCCAGCCGGGGACCCGCCGGGTGCCGTTCAATATTACGTGGCGCCTGCGGGAAGTGATTCCAACCCCGGAACCCGGCTCCTGCCGTGGAAAACCATCGGCCACGCCGCGGCGGTGGTAAAGCCGGGCGCCACGGTACAGGTGGCGCCGGAAGTCTATCGTGAAAATATAGTTATGCTGACCGGCGGCACCCCCAATGCCCGTATCGGATTCATTTCGACCGTTAAATGGGGAGCTAAAGTCGTTGGCGTGAAGCATTCCTTCCCCAGCGGTGCGGCGTACGCGGCGATTGCGATCTACGCCAACTATATCGACCTCGTTGGCTTCGACGTGAGCGCCCCGTATGGCACGGTTGGAATTGACGTGGAGGATCGCGGACTGGCAGCGGATGGATCCTACAATAGGATTCTGGGTAACTATGTTCACGACGTCGCGGGCGGATGCAAACTGGGTCTCTGCGATCATAGGTCTTACCCAGTACCGCATACTGGTGGAGCCGGAATCCTGATTGGCAGTAGCCGTCATCTGGGCCATAACAATGACGTTATTGGCAATCTGATTCACGATATCGGGGACCCGGACAATCCTTATAACGCAAATCTGACGCATGGCATCTACATCGGCAATGGCGGCGAGTTTGCCTACACCGCTCCGCAGTTCTACGCGACGAAGGCCCAGGACAACATTATCTACCGAATCGAGGGAACAGGAATTCAGGAATTTCACTGCACAAGTAATAATGTAGTGACCAACAACACGATTACCGACGCTGGAGTATCGGGAATCTGGGTGGCAGGCCAGCCGGTTGGTGGGCTCCCAAAGACGGGCTGCGTGAACCGAAGCAGCGTGGTGGCGAATAACATCGTCATGCATAACGGCTGGCATACCGGCTGTTCTGCGTCCATGCGCGGCCGCTGCGTGAGCGAGCGCGATGCGGGCGGCGGTTGCGCGGTCATGAGCTCGCCGAAGGTCAGCAGCGATGGCCGATTTCTGGACAACCTCTCGTTCGGAAACCGGTGCGGCTATGCGGCCAGGAATATCTTCTCGATTGCCGGGGCGAGGCAGACGGTGTCTGGCAATTTACTCGACGCCGATCCGAGGTTCGTCAAGTATCTGGCCGGAGGGGGTGGCGACTATCACCTGCGCCCCGGCAGTCCCGCGATCGACCGCGGCACCAGTCTGGATGCGCCGGGCACGGACTTCGATGGCAACCGCCGGCCGCAGGGTGGCGGCTACGATATTGGAGCCTATGAATTTGTGAAGTGAGGGCGGCCGGGTCCGCGGCAGGTCCGGCGCTCGCGTTGCGTGTAAAGCGGAAGGCGGTGTAGCGCAAGCTATGCGGAGTCCTCGCGCAAAGAAGCTTTTATGTGTGGCATCGCGGGAATTTTATCAACCGAGGCAGACGAAGGGCTGGCGGCTAAGATCGAGGCGATGACCAACGCCCAGCGCCATCGCGGGCCGGACGGCGAAGGCGTCTGGTTCGGCCGGGTTGGCGACTTCACACTTGGCCTTGGCCATGTGCGGCTCGCAATTCTTGATCTCAGCGCGGCGGGCCAGCAGCCGATGGCCATGCCCGATGGCAGCGGCGTTCTCGTCTTCAATGGCGAGATCTACAATTACCTCGAACTACGTGCCGAGCTCGAAGCCGAAGGAGTGGTGTTTCGTACCGGCACCGATACCGAGGTCCTAATGTGGGCACTGCGAAGGTGGGGTGATGCGGCGCTTCCCAGGCTTAACGGGATGTGGGCGTTTGCGTGGCTCGATTTCACGGCGCGGCGCCTGACGCTGTCGCGCGATCGGTTTGGGATAAAACCCCTGTACTACTTTCGCGATGGGCGAAACCTCTGCTTCGGATCCGAAATCAAGGCCGTTCTTGCCGCGACGCGGCGGCGGTTTCCGATCAACGCGATTGCGGCGGGCCGCTTCCTTGAACAAAGCCTGCTCGATGCCCAGGAGCAAACCTTCTTCGACGGCATCGACGCGCTCGCCCCGGGGTCCATTGCGTTCTTCGATCTGAGCGCGGCCAGCGACGGCAAGCCACGTGTCCGCGCCTATTGGCGGCCGCCGCGCCCCGAAAGACTCGACGGCGATGAGGCGGATCTGATCAAGGCCGTGCGCGATTCCTTCTTCGACGCGGTACGGGTGCGATTGCGCAGCGATGTGCCGGTTGGTGTCCTACTCTCAGGCGGTGTGGATTCCTCGTCGATCGCTGGGGCAATGCGAGAGCTACTGGGTCCCGGCGCAAACCTTCGGCTGCTTGCGGCCACCAACGACAATCCCACTTACGATGAACGACCGTTCATGGAAATCATGGCGCGCCATCTCGCCAGTCCGGTTAACTTCGTCAAGCTGGAACGAAGTCCGCAGGAGTGGTTTCGCCTGCTCGGGGAGGTAATTCACGCCAACGACGAGCCGGTCGGCGGTTTCTCGACGGTTGCGCACTTCCTGCTGATGGAGGAAGCCAAACGGCTCGGAGTGACCGTGATCCTGAGCGGCCAGGGCGCGGACGAACTCCTGTGCGGTTACCGCAAGTTCCTAGGCTTTCGAATTCAAGAACTCCTCGCCGGCGGCAAACCGTTGAAGGCGGCGCGGCTGGTCTCCGGCTTCCTGCGCAATCGCACGGTGCTTAACCAGTTTGATATCGGAGAAGCCAGGCGCTACATGGGCGGCTGGCGCATGCCACGCACCATCGATATTCGCGGGCCGCGCCTGATCGGGGAGGATTTCATGCTTGACAACGGCCTTGGCGGTCGTACCTTGGTGGAGCGCCAACTCGAGGATGTGGCGCGATTGTCGGTCCCGGCACTGGTTCATTACGAAGATCGATGCTCGATGGCGTGGGCGCGGGAGATCCGTCTCCCGTTCTTGGATTACCGGATGGTCAACCTTTTGTTACCCCTCGATCCGAACTTGAAGCTGCGCGACGGCTGGACCAAGTGGGTGTTCCGCAAAGCGATGGAACCGTTTTTGCCCAGCGCCATCGCGTGGCGCAAGGATAAACAAAGTTTCGTCAGCCCGCAGAGCGAGTGGCTGAAAAAGGAACTGCGGCCGGCTATCTCCGAGCTGCTCGCCGGAGACTTGTTGATCGCGGCCGCGGGGCTGGTCGACCGCGCCGCACTGCGGCGCCGCTACGAAGCCTATTGCCGCCAGCGCGGCCGCGGGGCGGTTTCGTTTAAGGACGTCTTCAATCCTATCGCGCTCGAAATCTGGGCGAGACACTTTGAAGGGAGTTTGGCGATTGGCTGAAAATCTCAACGATGCTCAAGCAGACCTTAGGGCTGCCGCAAAGACGCTCGAAACCGTCCGGACGACGCTGGTTCCAGGAGCAGAGGCGCAGCAAACGCCATTCCTGTCGATCATCATTCCGTGCCGCAACGAGATCCGGTTCATCGCAAACTGCCTAGATTCGATCTTATCCTGCGACTATGGAGCGGAATACCTTGAGATACTGGTCGCCGACGGGCGCAGCGACGATGGCACGCGCGACGTGATCCAAGGGTTCGCTCGCCGTTATTCGCAGATACACCTGGTGGACAACGTACGCCGGACTACCCCGGCTGGGCTAAATGCCGCTCTTAGGCAGGCGCGTGGCGCGATCATAATTCGAATGGACGTCCACGCCAGCTATCCGCCCAATTACATTTCGCAACTGGTGGCGTGGCTGGATGAAAGCTGCGCCGACAATGTCGGCGGTGTAGTCGAGACCCGGCCCGCCCTCCCGACCTCTAAATGCGCCGCGATCGCGTCTGTGCTCTCTAGTCCATTCGGCGTGGGCAATTCGCATTTTCGCATCGGCGCGGCCAAGCCGAAATGGGTCGATACGGTCCCTTTTGGCTGTTACCGGAAGGAAGTTTTTGAAAGGATCGGTAACTTCGACGAAGCTCTGATCCGTAACCAGGACGACGAGTTTAACCTGCGCTTGATACGTAGCGGCGGACGGATTCTGTTGGTACCGTCGATCGTTTCGCAGTACTATGCCCGCGAAACGCTAGGCAAGCTGTGGCGAATGTACTTTCAGTACGGGTGGTTTAAGCCCTTGCTGTACAAAAAGTTCGGCGCTGCCGGCACGTTGCGTCAACTGGTTCCGCCAGTCTTTGTTGCCAGTTTATTGCTCGGCGGTGCATTCGCGTTACCCTACCGTCAGCTGAGGCCAATTTTTTTGGCTTTAGCCGGGGCTTACGCGCTGTCGGATCTGTATTTTTCGCTACGTCTGGCTGCGGCGCGGGGAATCCGATGCATGCCGTGGCTGATGGTCGCTTTTCCGGTTCTGCATTTTTCTTACGGTCTGGGCTACTTAGCAGGAATCGCGCACGCGTTTCGGTCCGAGGCGCAGCGGAACTCAGGGGACCTGCCTATCTCCCGTTAGCCACGCAAGGCCTGAGTCACGTCCTGTATATAAGTTTGGGCGCCGCCGCCTGATCGCAGGATGCTGGCATACTCCGTTATTGATGCCATTCGGCGTGCCGCTTAAGGTCGCCAATCGACTCCGCAATGAGTCCCACAAAATGGCTTTTGCTTCAGGCCGACATCGTTTACCGAAACGGGGCATCGATGCCTCAAGCGAGTTTGATCTACTCTCCTGTCTTAACCGGCGTCTCTTTACGTTCAAATCTCTTAGATTAAACAGAAGTAGCTTTACCTCATATGTACGATACCGGTCGTGAAAAACAGGGGAAGCATGACCTTACCGGAAGAACTGACGGCCTATTCAACGGATAGCTCTCAGCGAGAGCAGCTAGTGGAAAAACTATATCGAACTGGCGGGGGGGAGAAGATGAACCTGCGGGACCGCGCTTTGGAAAAGTTTAAACGCCGTATGGCTCGGGTCGGAATCATCGGTCTTGGCTACGCCGGGCTACCACTGGCATGCAGTTTTGCCGAGGCCGGCTTCGCTACCTATGGGTTCGACATGGACCCGAGTAAGATCGCGGCTCTCAAGCGGGGAGAAAGCTACATAGGCCATCTTCCGGCCGAGCGAACGGCAAAGCTCGTGGCGGATAGACGTTTCTCCCCAGTTAATGGCTTCAAAGCTCTCGCCGATTGCGACGCCGCAATCATATGCGTTCCGACTCCGCTCGATCGCTTCCGCGCTCCTGATCTCACTCATGTGGTGAATACCGCCAGGGTAGTAGCGGAATATTTACATCCGGGCCAACTGGTCGTGCTCGAAAGCACCACCTATCCGGGAACATCCGATGAAGTCGTGGCCCCCATCCTCGAGCAAACTGGATTAAAGATCGGCCACGACGTGTTTTTGGCTTTCTCGCCCGAGCGCGAGGATCCCGCCAACCCGGAGTTCACCACCAAAACGATCCCCAAAGTGGTCGGCGGGGTCAGCGAAGCGTGCGGCGCGGTGGCGACGGCCTTGTACCAGGGGGTGGTTGCACAAGTGGTTACGGTTTCCTCGGCCCGTGTGGCGGAAGCTGCCAAGTTGCTCGAAAACATTTATCGCTGCGTTAATATTGCAATGGTAAATGAGATCAAGGTCCTGTTTCAGAAAATGGAGATAGACGTTTGGGAGGTGATCGAAGCGGCTGCAACCAAGCCGTTCGGGTTTACGCCATTCTATCCCGGCCCCGGCCTCGGAGGCCATTGCATCCCAATCGACCCGTTTTACCTTGCCTGGAAGGCTCGTGAGCATGGCATGTTCACGCACTTCATCGAGCTGGCCGGTCAGATCAACACTGGTATGCCAGGTTATGTCGTCGAGCAGCTTACGCGGGCGCTTAATCGCCGGGGCAAGCCTCTGCGGAATGCAAAAATCCTTCTGATCGGTGTAGCATACAAGCATAACGTGGACGATGTGCGTGAATCCCCTGCGTTCGCTATTATCGATCTGTTGCGTGCCAGTGAGGCCGATATCAGCTACCACGATCCTCATGTGCCGAAATTACAGTCACGTCATCTCAAAAATGAAATGTACTCGGTGGAACTGACTCCGGCGACGGTGGCAGACGCTGACGCAGTCGTCATCGTGACCGACCACCAACGAGTTGACTACGCGGAGCTGGTGAGACATGCGAAGCTGATCATCGACACCAGGAATGCGACGGCGGCCTACCGGAAGTCTAGCGCTAACGATAATATCGTGCTCGCCTGAGCGCTCCAATCAGAGCACTGACTGCTAACTAAGAAACGCCGCGCCTGGGCGGCACGGATTCGCGCGCATCTACTGGCTAGAATGGTCAAGAGACTATTCGACATTACAGCCGCGGCGCTGGCGTTGCTGCTGCTGCTGCCTTGTTTTCTGGTGGTGGCGGCGATTATCAAAATCGATTCTGAGGGCCCAACGCTCTTCAAGCAGGAGCGCATGGGCCGCGACTTCCGACCATTTCTTATCTACAAATTCCGCACAATGGTGAAGGACGCGCCCAGGCTCGGCCGGCCAATAACCGTGGGGGAAGACCGGCGTATCACCCGCATTGGCCGATATTTACGCCGCTTCAAGCTCGACGAACTACCGCAACTCATTAATGTGATCAAAGGTGACATGAGCCTGGTTGGGCCGCGCCCGGAGTTGCGCCGGTACGTTGAAGCATTCCGCGAGGATTACCGCCAAATACTCACCATACGGCCCGGGCTTACCGACTTCGCTTCGCTTAAATTCATCGATGAAGCGCGCGAGCTGGCGGCGGCGGCCGATCCTGAGACTGCGTACCACCAGCGTATTTTGCCCGTGAAGATCGCCCTGGCGAAGCAATACGTAAACGAACAATCGTTGCGGCTTGACTTCCTGCTGCTCGCTCGCACCTTCACCAAACTGCTCGGGGGTAAACATGATAGGGCCTGTCTTATTTAAGTGTCGGCGCGCGATCGTAGTTGTGCTGCATATCGTCATAGTTATGGCTGCTTATTATCTGGCGTTCCTGTTGCGCTTCAACGGCGCAATCGACCAGGCTAATTTCGAAATCTTCAAGGCCACGCTGCCGTTGGTGGCGGCATTACAGCTTTTCATGTTTATGCCGTTCAAGCTCTATCGAGGGCTGTGGCGTTACATAGGAGTCAGAGACCTTCAAAACATAATCCTCGCGGCATTCGTCGCCATGGCCGCTTCTTATTTTCTGATCGATCGGGTGTTGCAGGTACCTGGCTATCCGAGAGCCGCATACATACTCGACGGATTGCTGTTGATTGTTTTGCTGGGCGGGGCGCGCCTGACGCGGCGGCTTTACCATGAACTCGGCTCGCTCCAAAAGACTCGCACGGTGCTGATAATAGGTGCGGGCGATGCAGCCGAGATGATCGTCCGTGACATGCGCAACAACCCTTTTTATAACCTCGAGCCCATTGGCTTGGTCGACGACGACCCGGCGAAGATAGGGTGCACGATACACAACTTGCCGGTGCTGGGCGCACGCCATGACCTGGCGAAAATCGTGGCCCGCCATCAGCCCGATGAAATACTGCTTGCGATCTGCCGTGCCGAGCCGCAACTTCTTCGCTCCATTGTCAGCTCGCTGGAGCCCTACCGGCTGCCGATTCGTACGCTTCCCAACCTCCGGGATGTGATCAATGGGGCCGTGACCGTGAGTCAGATTCGCAACATCTTACTGGAAGATCTGCTTCAACGCGGCCCGGTGGGTCTCGATGCGGCGCCGCTGCGACGACTCATCGAAGGCCGTCGCGTACTGATTACCGGCGCGGGCGGTTCGATTGGCGCAGAGCTGAGCAGACAGATCAGCGCGCTCAATGCCGGGATGTTGCTGCTGTTCGAGCGGTACGAGAACGGCCTTTACGCGATCGATGACGATCTGCGTAATCGCGGAGCGAAGGGCGAAGTGGTGCCGCTGATCGGGGATGTGACGGATGCGGCGCGAGTCCAGGCGGTCTTCGAAAAATATCGTCCGGAGGTGGTGATCCACGCCGCTGCGCACAAGCATGTGCCATTGGTGGAACAAAACCCCTGTGAAGCGGTGAAGAACAATATAAGAGGTACGCGGATAGTGGCGGAGGCCGCGGCTCATTACGGCGCCCAACGCTTCATCCTGATCTCGAGCGACAAGGCAGTTCAACCTTCAAGCGTGATGGGCGCAACCAAGCGGGCGTCCGAGCTTATCGCCCGTCATTTAGGTCCGCGCAGCGATACCTGCTTCGCGATGGTCAGGTTCGGAAATGTGCTCGGCAGCAACGGCAGCGTTATTCCCAAATTTCTCGAACAAATCAGAACCGGCGGTCCGGTCACCGTCACCCATCCTGAAGTCGAACGCTTTTTTATGACCATACCGGAAGCGGTCAATCTCGTGCTGCACGCGGCAACCTTGAACGAGACCGGAGCGCTCTACGTGCTCGATATGGGCGTCTCGTTAAAGATCGTGGAGATGGCGCGGCACCTGATCCGGCTGTCGGGTCTGATACCCGATGAGGACATTAAAATCGAATTTACCGGTCTTCGACCCGGCGAGAAGCTTTACGAGCAACTGGTGGATGAAACGGAAGAGGCGTGCGCGTCAGAAATAAGGCAGATAGTCAGGGTCAACAGTCCAACCTTACACAACAGCGAACAGCAATATCGCGAACTGAAGCGGCTCGAAATACTGGCTGATAATGGAGCAGCCACTGAAGTGACTGCCGCCTTGGCCCGCATCGTGCCTGGCTTCCGCCGGGACCTCGATCGTCGGGGCGAAGGCAGTCCGCCAAGCTACGCCAACAACTTATTTAACCAGGGACTTTTGCCGAACAACGGCCTTTACGGAACATTCAGGCGCAAGGACGCAACGGACATTCATTATGATACGAAGCGAGCTACTACCATTTCATCTCCCCGCGATCGGCGAAGAGGAGATTAGCGCGGTGGTGGATGTACTTCGCTCCGGATGGCTCACGACCGGCCCGAAGGTACACGCTTTCGAGGACACTTTCGCCAAATATATCGGGGCCCCTCATGCGATCGCGGTCAACTCCTGTACCGCCGCACTTCATCTGGCGCTGGACGCCATCGGCCTGAGCGAGGGCGATGAGGTTGTGGTTCCAACCATGACCTTCGCCGCCACCGCGGAAGTGGTGCGGTACTTCAAGGCGCGTCCGGTGCTGGTCGATTGCGAACCCGACACGCTGAACATCGATCCCACAGGCATCGAGCGGGCCATCACCCCGCGCACGCGGGCGATTATTCCAGTTCATTATGCCGGACACCCCTGCGCTATGGATCGCATCCTGGCTCTCTCTCGCCATTATGGCCTCCGCGTGATTGAGGATGCCGCCCACGCGCTGCCCGCCCGCTACCACGGCCAAATGGTCGGCACCCTCGGCGATCTTGCCTGTTTTTCCTTCTATGCCACCAAGACCATTTGCACCGGCGAGGGGGGAATGGTCATCGCCGCGAGTGGCGAATATGCTGATCGCATTCGGATGATGAGCCTGCACGGCATAAGCAAGGATGCCTGGAAACGCTACAGCGCCGAGGGCTCGTGGTACTATGAGATCCTTAATCCCGGTTTCAAGTACAACATGACCGATATAGCCGCCGCGCTTGGCCTCGTTCAGCTTGGTAAGTGTGAACAGCTGCGCGAGGCGAGATATCGCATTGCGCAAATTTACGATGACGGCTTTCGCGAAGTTCCTGAAATTCTAACGCCAGCCGTGTGCGCTAACGTAGAATCGGCATGGCACCTATACCCAATCAGGCTCGCCGTCGATCGGCTTAAAATCGGCCGGGCCGAGTTTATAGCGATGATGCGCGAGCGGAACATCGGCACGAGCGTGCACTTCATCCCGCTCCACCTGCACCCCTATTACCGGAGCACCTATCACTATCGGGCCGAAGACTTTCCCAACGCCTCGGCTGCTTACGAGCGCCTCGTATCGTTACCGATCTATCCTGCGATGACTGCTGAGGACGCGCACGATGTCATATCAGCAGTAAGAGACATCATAAGTAGCAATTATCTTTGAGAGCGCGACCGCTCTGCTCGCTCCTTTGCCAAAGTCTCTTGATACACTTTTGCGGGCTGAGGGGATGATCGAACGGTAGGGTTGCCGGCCACGGAATTTCACTTTAAAAGGGAGGCATGAAGCAGCCCGATGAGCAACGAAGCATTTACGCCGGCATATCTTGGGGAACTTAACTTACGATTTGCCCGGACAACGCCGCTCGAATTGTTGCAGTGGGCGGCCAAGGCATTTGGCGACAAAGTCGCACTTTGTTCAGCCTTTGGTCCCGAAGGCATGGTGTTGCTGCACCTTGTGTCACAGCTTGAACATCGGATGCGAGTATTCACTCTCGATACCGGAAGGCTACCACCCGAGACCCACGAAGTGATGCAACGCTGCGAGGAGCGGTACGGGATTTCAATCGAAGTGTACGCTCCCGATTCGGCCGACGTTCACGAGATGGTGAGGGGGCATGGCATAAACCTTTTCTACAAAGGCGTTGAGCAGCGCGAGCTCTGCTGCAAGGTCAGAAAAGTTGCTCCGCTGATTCGCGCGCTTGAGGGTCTGTCGGCGTGGATCACGGGCCTTAGGCGCTCGCAGGCAGCCAGCCGTCAGGAAATCGAGCGGCTTCAGATTGACGCCGACCATCGTAATATTATGAAGCTCAATCCCCTCGCGGGCTGGTCCGAGCAGCAGGTATGGGAGTACATCATCAGTCATCAGCTACCATACAATGCGCTGCATGATCGGGGTTATCGTAGCATCGGCTGCGCTCCGTGCACCCGGCCAACTAATCCCGGCGGGGACCTCCGATCCGGTCGCTGGTGGTGGGAGAATACCAACTGGAAAGAATGCGGACTTCACGCGCGAACAGTGCGAAACGTCTCCGACTCTTTAGTCGCCTGGTCAGCCAAAGGGGGCGAAAATGGAGCTGGGTAAATTGCCCGGGGCGCTGTATTGGGATACCAGTGGCCTGTAATGGCTGATTGAGAAGTGGCTCGTCCGGAGGGATCGAGGTACTTCGACTTTACGGTTTGGGCACTGTGTTGCATCGGCGGTTGGCCCCATCAGTTTTCGTTTCAGATCCGGGAGTGAAGACCCTGGCAATGACATCACGCTCGATTTTGGAGAATCACAGCTACACTGGGTTGGGCCACGATGAGTAGGTCGGAGTGAAATGAGAAACACCACGAACTCGGACGACGTGGTGTGCCGTATTAGAAATTCCGTATTTGGAGCCAGTGGTTAAGCGCGAAGCAGTTGCGTCAGCAACTGCATAATTTCCGTCCGAGCCGGATAGACGGCCGCAGTCGAGGGCGGCGTGAACCGCAGCGAAGCGGATACTTGACGATGAACCGGCGCGGAGGCTATGCCTACCTTTTTCACCATCGCCATTTCAGTCTGCCACCACGAAGCGATCTTCGAACCGAATCGCAGCTAGGGTTTGGCAGCCTGCCACGCAATCGGCGGATTTTTCCACCGCGCCTGAACTGCGCAGCACCTGATAATGAATTTGGTCACCGCTTCCTGACTGGGAAAATGGCCGCGAATCAGACTTCTTTTCTGTGCCACCATAGGGTGGTTGCAATAATAGTTTGGGTACCATACCGGACGGGCTGATTGGATGACGGTCGAATCAAATGCGCGACAGACGATCGAACATTGTCCGGCCGGATCGGAAGCGGCCTGTCGTACGGCGGTTCTGCGAATCCGTCACGCCGCTGGCAATCTCGCGGTCGCTGCTTTGTACCTGGCGGTGCTGACGCCGGGTGCGAAATCAAACTGGGGCAGCAGCCTCGCCAACCGAATCTGGTTCGTGGGGTGCGTTCTAATCGGCCTGCTGACCCTGATTCGCCGTCCGGCCGCCCACTACGACGCGGGCTGGCGGTCGCTGAGCGCGAACGCCGGTGAGCTGCTTACGCCACTCCTGATGCGAACCGGTACGTCGGTCGCCGGGCCTTTGGCCGGCGTCGCCATCGCGCTTGAACTGGCTGGCGTGGTTCTGACCCAGGCCGGGCGACTTTTCATGGGGCGGGGTTTCGGCCTGCTGCCCGCCAACCGCGGCGTCATATCGGCCGGGCCATTTGGATTGGTCCGCCATCCAATCTATTTGGGATGGCTGATTTTGGGCTGCGGCTATGCGCTGTATTATCCTCGATGGTCTAATCTCGCCCTGATATCTGCCACGGCGGTACTCACCATCTGGAGGATTCATCTCGAGGAGCAGCTGCTCGGCGGCGATCCCGAATATCGCGCCTACCGTATCCAAGTCCCCGCCCGCCTCATTCCTGGCCTCTACTGACTCCACCTACCCGGAGACCACGGGTGAAGCAATCAAATTTCAGCTGTGGGAAAACCCGCCGCGAGCGGGGTACCGACGTTCGGCGGCCGCAGCGCCCCGAACGCTGCGGATCATTTTGAATAGCGATGGATCAGTTCGGCCCAGGGCGCGTTGGCTTTGCGACTCGAATCGGTACCGTCGTGCCGACGGTCGAAAGTAAAGCTGGGTAGATAAACCCGAGAGCGCCTGCGGGATAGCTCCAGCGTCGTCCATGATCTTGATACGCGTTGCCACATCTGCCTTTTCCTTGGTAACGTACTATATGCCGATTGGCCTCCGCGAAGTCTGCACCAAGCCGCTCGGTGCGTTTGAGGTGCGCCGTAGGATAATAATAAGCGTGAACTCTGATTCGTATGATATTTCTCAGCGCAAGGCACATGGACTTCGCGCTTACGGTTATCGCTGCATACCTGTCCAGCGCGGCGAGCATGGGGTGATGATTAATAAGCGTGAAGTTGGTTTGACGCTCCACATCTCGCCAGGCGGGCGACGCGTGGAGCGCTAAAGGACCGCCAGGATTTACGATCAGGCGGCGGTTGGTTACGGAAGGTTTCCAACAGGCCGTTGAGAACTATCAGCGGATTATCATTGCCGTCACTGGCGATTGAGCACGATCCTGCGGAAATTGCCGCTAATGACAGGCAAAGGCGCATTGTAGCGGACACTTGCAAGCCGCGTTCAACCGCCATATAAGCTGGGGGTAGCACAACTTTATGAGTCTCGCGCGCAAACCGGTGCGGATCGTGCCCAAAGGATGGGGCAGAGAGGTCTGGATCGCCAATAACGACCTCTATTGCGGGAAAATCCTGGAAATCAAAAAAGGCAAGCGCTGTTCCCTGCATTTTCATCAGCTCAAGACGGAATCCTTTTACCTCAGGTCGGGGAAGCTGCTGATTCGAGTCAAGCAATCGTCGGCGTCCGAGACGATTGAGGAATTTGAGCTGACAGCCGGCGACTGCATGGACGTGCCGCGCGGACTGGTGCATCAGATGGAAGCGATCGAAGATGCCGAATTGCTCGAATTCTCGACGCATCACCTGGACAGCGACTCTTATCGCTTAATTCCCGGCGATTGAACCGGCCATTCTGGGTTGCGGCGCCTTAACGACGGACCCTTCAGTTTCTGCTAATAGTTGCATTCGTCTGATCGACGACCCTAGGGGACGATATCGTTATGGCGAAGGTCGCGCTAATAACTGGAGTGACGGGGCAGGACGGCTCTTACCTGGCCGAGTTTCTGCTCAATCGCGGATACGAAGTACATGGCATGGTGCGCCGCAGCTCGAGCTTTGCGACCGGACGCATCGATCATTTGCGCCAGCGGCATGGCGCGGCAAGTTCGAGCCTGCAACTCCACTATGGCGATCTGGGCGACGCGACCGGTGTGCGCCGGATCATTGAGCAGACCCGCCCCGACGAGTTGTACAATTTGGCGGCGCAATCGCACGTGCGCATCTCGTTCGATCAACCCGAGTACACTGCCGATGTGGTTGGACTGGGCACGCTGCGGCTGCTCGAAGCAATTCGCGACCATAATAAGCGTCACAATCGCGCGATCCGCATGTATCAGGCGGGCTCGTCGGAGATGTTTGGGCAGGCGTCCGAGGTGCCGCAGCGCGAGACCACGCCATTTCATCCACGCAGTCCTTACGCGTGCGCGAAGGTCTATGCCCATTGGCAGACGGTCAACTATCGCGAAGCCTACGAACTGTTCGCGGTCAACGGCATCCTTTTCAATCACGAATCGCCACGCCGGGGCGAGAATTTTGTCACGCGCAAGATCACGCGCAGCGCCACCCGTATCAAACTGGGCCTGCAGCATCGGCTCGCATTGGGCAATCTCGAGGCGCTGCGCGACTGGGGTTTCGCCGGCGACTACGTCGAGGCGATGTGGTTGATGCTGCAGCAGGAGAAGCCCGACGACTACGTGATCGCGACCGGTGAGAGCCATTCGGTGAGCGAGTTTCTCGATCATGCTTTTAATCGGGTGAAACTCGATTGGCGAAAGTACGTTGAAATCGATCCGCATTTCATGCGGCCGTCCGAAGTTGATGTTTTGCGCGGCGACGCCTCGCGCGCGCGGCGTCTTTTGAACTGGGAGCCCAAAGTGAATTTTCAGCAGTTGGTCGAACTCATGATCGATTCCGATATGGAATTGGCGGAACGTGAATTGAAAGTACAAGGCCGCTGACCGATACGGCGGTTGCGGGACGTTGAGGCTTGGCGGATTATTCGCCAGGCCTTTTTTTTAGCGCCTGTGCCGGGTGGCGTAAACGGCTAAACTTCCAGTCTGGCGCGCGCCGGATCGACGACCTCCCGACCGTGCCCAGATCCTGATACGGAGTAGACGATGATTCCTGCGTGGCTTTCCCTGTTTGATGCTTTGGCTGCGATTATTTTGGTTGCAGCCGGCGTTCTTGGCGCCCATTTCGAAGTGATCCCAGCATTTTTCGGATTTCAGATGTTCATCCTGGGGGGCATGATGGCGGCCTTGGCCTTTTTCTCAGGCCTGCTTGGTCTTGCGCGTACCCGTGGAAGCAATCGCCGGGCGGGAAAAATTGCGGCCGGCTTTGGAATTATCGCAGGGATGTCGATTTGTATTCCGATCATAGTGCTGGCCATTCGCTACCATTCTCCGATGATCAACGACATCACCACCGACTTCATCGAACCGCCGACTTTTGCCGAGTCCGGGATGCTGGAGAATAACCATGATCAAAACCTGATTTATAATCGCGCGCGTTATGAATCGGTTCAGCAGGCGGCGTATGCGGATATTAAACCGCTGATGATCGCCAGCGATCCCGATGCCTGCTTCGATCGCGTCAAAGCCGTGGCCGCGCGTATGCCCAACTGGAGTGTCACCTCCGTGGACCCGCAGCGGCTGGCGCTCGAAGGCGTGGCGACTTCCAGGGTGTTTAGATTCAAGGATGATTTTGTAATCCAGGTCCGGCCGGCTGACGGCGGTGGCAGCGAGGTCGAGATGCGGTCGCGATCGCGGGACAGGCTGGCCGATCTGGGCGCTAACGTAAATCATATCAGGGCCTTTTTCGCCCGGCTGAAGCAGCAATCCGCGTCCGCGTCAGCTCCTTAAGGGCAGCCATAAAGCGTTATTTCAATTGCGAAGCGGCGCCCTTTTCACCGGTTGGAAATAGCCGCGGATATTCAAACCACGCTGTTACCAAACCGCCGCGATCGCTATGATTTCGATTTGATGATCGCGATTGTGGACTATCGTGCGGGCAACCTGACCAGTGTCGCTCGCGCACTCGAACATCTGGGCCATCACTGCGAGGTTACCGATCGCGCCGACCGCATTCGCGCGGCGGATCAGGTAATTCTGCCCGGTGTCGGCGCGGCTGGCGCTACGATGGAAAATCTAAGCCGTTTGGGATTGATCGAGGTGATGCGCGACGAAGTGATCGCGGCCGGCAAGCCATTTCTCGGTATCTGTATTGGAATTCAGGTGCTGCTCGATCGCAGTGACGAGGACGATACGCGATGTCTCGGCGTAGTTGTCGGCAACGTCAGGCGCTTTCCTTCGGTGATCGATGGAAAACCATTGAAAGTTCCGCAGATTGGATGGAACCGCGTACGACAGCGCCTGCCGCATCCGATTTTCGATGGCATTCCGGACCAAAGTCATTTCTACTTCGTGAACTCCTATTACCCGCTACCCACCGACCCGGCGGTCGTGATTGCAACCAGCGAGTACGGGATGGAATTCTGCGCGGCGCTGGCGAAGGGCAACCTGATCGCAACGCAATTCCATCTGGAAAAGAGCGGCGCCGCCGGACTCCGAATGCTCGACAATTTCTGCCGGATGAAGGCCTGATGCTCGCCAAACGAATCATTCCGTGCCTCGACGTTCGCGCCGGCAAGGTAACCAAGGGCGTGCGGTTCCTCGGCAACCTCGACGTTGGCGATCCGGTCGCGATGGCGCGCTATTACTACGAACAGGGCGCGGACGAACTGGTTTTTTACGACATCACAGCCTCCAATGAGCGTCGCGGAATAATGATCGACGTGGTGCGCGCGGTCGCACGGGAGATTTTCATCCCATTCAGCGTCGGCGGCGGCCTGCGCACGCTCGATGATATGCGGGCGGTGCTGCTGGCCGGGGCGGAAAAGGTCTCGATCGACTCGGGCGCGGTGCGCAATCCCAACCTGATTAGCGAAGGGGCGCGCGCTTTCGGCCGCCAGTGCATCGTATTGTCGATGCAGGTCCGGCGCAGCGAAAATGCGGGCTGCAAAAGTGGTTATGAAGTGATAATCGATGGGGGACGGACGCCGTCGGGACGCGATGCGCTGGCGTGGGCATGCGAGGGCGAGCGGCTGGGCGCGGGCGAGTTGTGTATCAACTCGATTGATCGTGACGGTACGAAACTAGGCTACGACTTGGAAATCACTGCCAGCATCAGCAAAAGCGTTTCGATTCCCGTGATCGCATCGGGCGGCGCGGGCGAGCCTCGTCATCTGCTGGAAGCGTTCACCATCGGCGTGGCCGACGCCGCAATTGTGGCGTCGATCGTGCACTATGGGGAGCATCCGATTCCCGAATTGAAGCGCTATCTGCGTGACAATGGAGTTGAGATGCGTGAGGCGACCAGCCCGAAAAGGAGCGGCCAGTGAAAATAGCGCTGGTGGTTTCGGATTATAATTTCGATATCACGGCGGCGATGCAGGAGCGGGCGCGGCGGCATGCGGAAGCTCTGGCGGTCGAGATCAGTCACGTCGCGCATGTGCCGGGCGTCTACGACATGCCGCTGATGATCCGTCATCTGCTCAAGCGCGACGATGTCGACGGGGTGGCGATAATCGGAGCGGTGATCAAGGGCGAGACCCTGCACGACGAGTTGATCTGCCAGGTGACCGCGCGCGTGGCCGCCGAACTGTCGCTGCAATTTGACAAGCCGGTGGGCCTCGGCGTAATCGGTCCCGGAATGACGCTGGCGCAGGCGAAGGCGCGAATCGATAATGCGAAAAACGCCGTCGACTCGGTGGTCCGGATGATCAAAGCGCTGAAGCAGGAGTCGTGATCGATCGCGAGGAGATTCGATCCGCGCTGCACCATCCGAACATCGCCACTGATCTGAACCAAGCAATAAAGCTTTTTCAACATTCAGGGCCGATGCTCACAACGGCGCAAAGGCGCTGCTGCATTGGCCGAATGCCGAGTTAAGCGCCGCTTTGTTCATAACCTTGCGGTAAGTCCGTTGAGAGAACGGTTACGACTTCCTATACTCGCGGCGGTGGGGGAAAAGATGGATGCAAGCGGAGGTGGCGGGGCGCAGACCTTCTCGACGCGTAAGGCGGCGCGAATCGTCGCCGTTTCACCGAATCGAATTCGCTACTGGGTGAAGCATCGGCTGTTACGGCCGGTAACCGAAACCGGCCGCCGTTATCGGTTCGGATTTCGCGATCTGCTCGTGATGCGGCTGGCGAAAGAGCTGTTGCCGGCGCGGCGTCATCTGGAGCCGGTGCAGCGCTGTCTCGATCGCATCAACGGTATCGCGGAGCAACGGCCGCTCACGGCGCTCAAGCTGGTTAACGACGAGGGCCGCATCCTGCTGCGCGAAGGATCGGTCGTGTTCGAGGCCGAGAGCGGCCAGCTCATACTGGATTTTGAACCGCTGCGGCCAGGCCGGATCGACGAGCGTTTCGGTCCCGCGCGGGTTCAGGCGCGGTTTGAAGAGGCCAAGCGGATTGCCGACCAGGATCCGATTAAAGCGCTGCAACTCTATGCGGACGTGATTGGACGCGAGCCCGGCAATTTCGAGGCGCATATGGAAGTCGCGACGCTGCTCGAGGGTAAGGGCGATTTGACGGGTGCGATGAGGCATCTGTTGGGCGCGGCCACGATTCTGCCGGCCAGCGCCGAAGTCCATCTGAAGCTGGGCCTGCTTTATCGCAAACGCGAGGAATTCGAGAATGCGGTGCGCAGTCTGTTGCGCGCGATCGAATGTGACCCGACCTCGATCGATGCCCATCGCAATCTGGGTGAAATCTTCGACCGCCTAGGCCGCGCGCGCGACGCGCTGCGGCATATGAGCGCCGCCCATCGCCTAAGCCGCGGCGAATAATAGCCGTAAGGCTTGCGGACGATTCCGGAATAAGCGAAAAGAATGACTCAGGGCCGCCGAAGGCGGCTGAGATTATGGAACCGTCGCGATCGATGTTGCTGGCAATGGTTGCGCTGATAGCGGTGGGTGCCGCCGCATGCGGTCATCGTTTGAAGCCGCCCGCGGGGCGCACCGCGGTGCTGGTGTTCCCCGATCGGGATTCGCTGATCAAGCTTACGCAGATGAATAAGGACAATCCTGACGCGATCGCCGGGCTTGGCGAAGCGGCCACCGGGCGCCCGATTGTCGGCGGAACGCACGTGAAGGTGCTGTCGCACGATGATCGCACGGCCGAAATCGTCGTCACCCGCGGTCCATACCAGGGCCTTCATGGCTTCGTTGCGAAACTTGACGTAGATTAAACCGCCTTCCTTGCCTTGTGCCGATTCCTTCGCTTTCCTGATAGTTCGTATTGATTCCGGCGTGAAATGCGGCTCGAAGCTTTGTGCGGACTATGTCGGCGAGACCCGCAGTGTACTAGAAGCTCTCCTGCCGTCGGCAGGTTCAGACAATTTTAACCACGTCCATGAGTAAAATAAGCTACTTTATGACTGTTTAATTCTGCCAGAAACAACAAAATACCTTTTAAGAAACATTGGGGAGATAGAAAAAGCTAACGGGCGGACGTAGAACTCCCATAGGAGGCAACCGGGAGACTGGAGGGGTTGAATGTACGAGCAGTTTAACATTCGAATGTAATCGCAGACATCGATGGTTGGATCAGCGACATACTCAGGACCAGGTTATCTCTTGCCCATTCTGCGGAGGAATCGCCACCGAGCAGCGCACCCAATCTGCGATACGATCGCTGGAGGTGGAAAGTCCGGCGCCATTGCTTTGCTCGATTGATAAGGCTCGGCGCTCCCGTTCTGCTGCATCGCCACGTCGGATGGTCAAAACATCGAAGCTTGCCTGAATACCAGTTGGCCCAGTAATTTCGAATTCGCCGCGATTAACTAAGACGCGCCGCCGAACCCCAACAACTTCGATCTCCGAAACTCAGCCGGCTCAGGCGTAACCGGCAAGCGGTTGGTGCCGTAATCTATAGTGCGTTGGAGCCGCGCTCGCCAGTGCGGATCCGGACCACCTCTTCCATCGGCATCACGAAAATCTTGCCGTCGCCGATGCGGCCGGTGCGGGCGGCGCGCTCGATGGTCTCGACCACCTGGGCAGCCACATCGTCGGGCACAATGATTTCCAGTTTCACCTTGGGCAGAAAATCGACTACGTATTCCGCGCCCCGATAGAGCTCGGTATGGCCCTTCTGACGGCCGAAACCCTTGACCTCAGTCACGGTGAGCCCCTGCACACCGATACTGGAGAGCGCCTCTTTGACCTCATCGAGTTTGAAAGGCTTGATGATAGCCTCAACCTTCTTCATTTTTATCCTCGTGGAATACCATCGTGAAAACGCAACAATACTGATTCCAGTATCGCTGCAATTAGGCAAGTCCTCGGGCATCCAGAGGGATCAGGTTGCGCACATTGAGATGAGCGAAACTTTGACGAAGCCGGAAAGGTCTTAAGCCGACTTGCGGAGACGGGGTTCCTCGCCAGCCATCAGCCGCTGAATGTTTTCGCGATGCCGAAACAGGATTAGAAGCGCCATCGCGATTACCAGGGCGGAATAAACATGCGGCAGGCTCATGATGATAATCGTTACCGGCAGCGCAATCGCGGCGCATAGCGATCCGGCGGATACAATACGGGTGACGGCGACAACGGCGAGAAAAATCGCCAGTGCAATGAGCGCTGGGGCGGGCGCCAGGACCATCCAGATGCCGAGCGAAGTCGAGATGCCGCGTCCGCCCTCGAAACCCAGAAAAGCCGAAAAGATCGCTCCTGCGAAAGCGGCGAAAGCGACTATCGAGGTCGCGGTGGCATCGAGGCCGAGCAGATGCGCGGCGATCACCGGAATCGCACCCTTTAGAAAGTCGCCGGCAAAAGTGATTGCGGCGGCTCCGCGTCCGGCGGCGCGCGCCACATTGGTCATCCCGATATTGCCCGATCCGATTCTGCGGGGATCGAAACCGCGTAAGCGTCCAACAATCACGCCCACCGGTATCGATCCGATCAGATAGGCAGCCAGCGACAAAGCAACAATCAGCGCAGTATTTAGGAGCACTTCGAAAAGATGGTCGGGGTGACTGGATTTGAACCAGCGACTCCTGCGTCCCGAACGCAGTGCTCTGCCAGGCTGAGCTACACCCCGTTCCTGCCTAATGTTTGAACCGCTAAAACCTTAGCATCGCGGATGCCAGGAAAGCGAGTAGACGCGAAATCAAATGCCGGCGATCTGATCGCGCATGCGGCATACAATCTCGAGATAATCCGGATGACCGAAGATTCCTGATCCGGAAACGAAGACGTTGGCGCCGGCTTCGGCAGCGTCCGCGATGTTATCGGCTTTGATGCCGCCGTCAATTTCCACGTCGAGATCAAGTTTGCGCCGCTCAAGATCGCGCCGGATCGCGCGTATCTTGTCGAGACTGTCGGAAATAAATCCCTGCCCGGCGAAACCAGGATGCACGCTCATCACGAGAATCATGTCCAGTTCACCGGCGCAGGCGAGTACGCGGTCCGGATCGGTTTCCGGGTTGATGGCGATCGAGGCGCGGGCACCGGTCTTGCGGATCTGCGCGGCGATAGCGGAGAGATCGTGGCAGGCTTCGGTATGCACCGAGATCGAATCAGCGCCCGCTTCGGCAAAAGCTGCGACATAGCGCTCGGGCTGCGAGATCATCAGATGAGCATCGAGCGGCAAGCGGGTAATGGCGCGAATTGACTTGAGCACGGGAATGCCGATGGAGATGTTCGGCACGAAATGGCCGTCCATCACGTCGAAATGGATCAGATCGGCCCCGGCTTTTTCGATGCGGCGAATTTCTTCGCCGAGCCGCGCAAAATCAGCGGAAAGGATGGACGGAGCGATTTTGAAAACGCGGTTCATCGCAAATTGATTTTATGTGAGAGTATCGCAGCGCGCGAGGTGCTGCACAGGGTGGCTATCTGAAACCCGGACCGGGTTGAAGGACGGCAATCGTCAGGAGCGGCTATGAGAATTGACGTTCATAATCATTTCATGTCCGAAAAATTTGCGCGCATGCTGGAAAAGCGCAGCCGCTATCCCTATGCACGTCTGATCGATGGTAATTGGCGATTCGCCTGTTGCGAAGGCTTGACGCTGCCGATGACGCCGCCGATGTTCGACATGGATCGCAAGCTTGCCGACCTGGACAATCTGGGCATCGATGTCGCGGTGCTGAGCCTGGGAGCGCCAGGCCCCGAATTGATTGGCGGCAAGCGTGGTGATCAGATCGCGCGCGAGCACAATGACCTGCTGGCCGAGATAATCGCGGCTCGTCCGGATCGTTTCTGGGGCTATGCCACGCTTGGTTTTGGCGATATCGAGGTTTCCCTACGCGAACTGGATCGCTGTATGGGGCAACTGAAATTTCGCGGGTTGCAGCTTTTTTCGAACATTCGAGGCAAACCGCTGGATGCTGAAGAGTTCCGGCCGGTGTTTGCGCGGATGGCCGAACTGGGCCGTCCGATCTTCATTCATCCGACGGTGCCGCTGAATCGCAATTATCTCGCCGATCTGATTCCGGTTCCGGCGCTCGGCTTCATCGTGGATACTACGCTGGCCGCGATGCGTTTGGCGCTATCGGGCCGGCTGACTGAATTCTCTACCGCGCCGGTGATCATCCCGCACGTCGGAGGAGCGATCCCGTACCTGATGCCGCGCCTGGCCGGTTCCATGATGACCCATCATCGAGGCGAGGACCCGACCTCGATCCTGAAGGCTCTATATATGGATACGGTGGTGCATCGCGTGGAGCCTCTGCGATGGTGTTATGAAACGATGGGCGCCGATCACATCCTATTCGGGACCGATCATCCTTATGGACAATGGGCGCGGCGCACGATCGAAGCGCTGGATCAACTGCAGTGCTCCGGCGAAGACAAGGACAAAATTTGTTACGCGAACGCCGAGCGATTGTTTCCTCCAGCTTAGCCGCTGGTAGTGGTGAAATCTTTCAGTCTGGCTCCCCGCCCGGCTAACGTTCACAATGCGCGGCAACTCCGACGATGCCGCTCAAAACCAACTTATCCCTTGTACCGCAGCCGCATCGTGATCCAGCAGGATCGAACCATGCCGATCTATTTTCGTTGAAGTGACCAGCGGGCTTTAGCTTGCAATCTTTTGCCGATCGCTTATCGACCGAGGTTACGAGCTTGTTGCCTCTTTTTCAGCCGTCGAGTCCATGCGCGGCCACGGCTGCCTACGGTAAAATAATGATGAAGCGGCTTTCTCTCCAGCTCCTCTCGGTTGCCTTTCTGCTGCTCGCAGCCATCCCCGCGATCGCACAGTACCAGGGAATCCCTAATTACATCGGACCCGATGCGGGACGCAGTTTCCGCAACGATATCAATCAGCGCTTTTCAGGCTTAATGCCGATTTCACCGCTGATCGTCAGCCGGCCATTTTCGACTTTGCCGCCGGAACAGGATGGCATGCTGCTGCTTTGCAATGATTGCGAGCGAACCTCTCCGTGCACCGGCGGCGGCGCCGGCGCGTTTGCTATTGGAGTTCGTGGCGCATGGTCGTGCGCAAATTCCGCACTCGAGCAAAGCCTTAATGCCGTGGGAAACCGAGTGACTAATCTCGGCCTCAACGCCGCTATCGGCGATGCGCTCTCACAAGGTCAGTCACATATCAGCGATCTCGCGACGCCCTATTCGCTTAACGATAACCCGCTAGGTGGCCTTTCCGCGCTTAACGCCAACGTGGACACCACGGCGGAGCATACCATCCCGAATTTCTCGGTCGCCAATGTAATCAACATCGACGATCCGAAATGGGGCGCAGCGGGCACCACGCTCGGCACTCCGCGGAGCTTCGCGGTGACCACCACTTCGGGCAACACCAGCGGCACTATCAGCGGCGGTCCGGGCGACTTCGCAGTGGGACAGCACGTGGTGCTCAAGGTGGCGGGGCCGACCTCGACGCTCGCGACTCCGGCTGCGCCTACGGTCACCGGATATACGACTTACGGGACGAACAATTACGGCGTTTATCAGGTGGCCAATTCGTCACTCAGCAATCCGGCGTGTTTCACCGATAAGCCCGCATCGGTGCCCGCGTGGGCGGCGAGCACGGCTTACGCCATAAACGCCGAAGTGCAGGCGACTATCAACGGGATGGCTTATGGCTTCTATACTACGACGGCTGGCACCAGCGGCGGATCGACGCCGAACTGGGCTGGGAATTTTTCATCGGCGACGAACTTCCCCGATACGACCTGGGGAGGCGCCTGGATAAACGGTACGCAGGTTAGCGACGGCGGTGCGACCTGGGTCAACTTCGGCCTAATCGGACGCGGAATCAACACCGGCTGCGCCACCTCGTACACCTATAAGGTAGTCGCGATTGACGCGAACAATGGACGCAGCGCACCGAGCGCGGCGACCACGATTAGCAATGGCCCCGCCGTGCTCTCGATGGCGAACGTGAACCTGCTCACCTGGACCGGCGAAACCAACGCGGTCGCATGGGCAGTCTACGGCTGTACCGGCGCGAGCTGTACGCCGACGCTGTGGGCTGTGATACCGGAACAGGGCGCGGCCGCCTCGAATATGGCGTGGATGGACGAGGGCAATCACTTCGGCACCGATCCGGTGCTTGGGACAGCGATCAACTCAGCCGCCACTGCGCAAGACCTATTGACCACGATTTCGGCGATTAGCTCGACCAGCGTGACCTTGGGTGCCGCGCCGTCGCAATCGATCAGCGCGACCATGTATCACGATGACGAACCGGCTTTCGCCGCTGCCTTAGCCGCTGCGCAGACGCCAAATATTCCGCGCGCGATTCATATCCCGAATAAGACCTATACCTTCGGGCAGACCTGGACGTTGCCGAACCCAACTTATCAGCAGCTTATCTATGGCGACAAAGGAGCCACGCTCAACTGGGAAGGACCGCTGGGCGGCGCGATGATTTACAGTGGAGGCCTCGGTAACTCGCGTATCCAAGGGTTGGAGCTGGGTCCGTTGAACGGCGGCAACGACACCGCGGGCGTGGGAATCGACCTTGATGAAGTGTCAAGCAGCGGTGTAACTACCGGCGACTATATCCTCCACAACTGGTTCACCACGATGGCGATTGGTATCCGCACGAGCAATACCGATACCATCGGTAACATCGAGAACATGACCTTCAACTACAACCATTTTGGCCTCAGCTCCCACGCTACCGACCGCTTCCTGTTCTGGATTTACAACGGGGCCAACTCGCAAGCCGACAACTGGCAGATGATAGGTGATAATGGTTCCTACGAAGGGACCGACGCGGAGTTTGCGTATCTCAGGTTAGGCAGCGCGTTGCTGGACCATTGGACGCCAAACAGCGTGAACTTCTGGGTGTGGGACTGCCCGCTCGGATACGCGAACTGTCAGGACGACGAAACCTATCTGACCTTGAACAATAGCTATTCGGAAATGATCGGCAAGCTCTTTTATGACAGTCAGAGTAACGGCGATCCGCCACCGCTCTACATGAACGACAATGCGGTGGGGTATGCTTCGTCTCCCGATAGTTACATGATCGAAGCGCCGTTTCGTCCGGTCTATATCAAGAATCTGCACATAACCGATGCGACCTCAGCGCCGTTCAAGATTGTACATAACTCGTATGCTGCCTACGCCCCGATGCGTGTACAGGGGCTCGGCTGTGGCGGCTATGAACTACAGCCGCTATTCGGCAAGGCGGCCAGCCCCGGCCCGAATATCACGTTGGATGGCGACTCCAAGTTATGCACGCAGACCGCCAATCAATACAACGCGATGAACTTCCAAGGGGCGATTGGCCCGAACCTGGCGCAGACCTCGCAGAATGGGACGTCGGGAAAGGCGACCTGCTCCGAAGCTATACAGGGCACTGCGTGGAAGGTGGTCAGTTGTTACTTAAATGGCTATGCGGAGACCGGCACCGCGCAGACCTTCACCTTTCCGACCGCGTTCTCGACTACGCCAGTGCTGCTCGAATCGGGCGGTTCTTGCGGAACATATAATCCGGCGTCTACGGCGACCGTCCTGACGCTGCCCGCCAACGCCTCGATGACGGCGGAGACCTGCAACGTCACCGCGATGGGGCAATGATGAAACGCGCGGCTTTAATTATCGCGATGCTGATAGCGGCACCGCTGTATGCGCAAAATCCCAACGGCAACCTGGCCGCGCCGGTAGTCACGCGGACGGCCTCGGCGGCGTTGAACGCTTCGAGCGAGATAGACCTATGCGATGCGACTGCGGGTGCCGTGACGCTGACACTGCCGCCAGCCAGCGCGCAGGCGCGGGTGTCGGTCAACAAGATCGATTCGAGCGCGAACGCCTGCACGATCAAGGCGGCGGGAAGCGACACGATGCAAGGCGGCCTAACCACTTCGGTGCTGGCGACCCAGGGCGCGGCGCATACCTATGTCGGCAACGGCGGTACGGTCGATGAGGTGTTCTGATGCGGCGGTTCTGATGCGGCGATGGCTGGTTATAGCGGTCTTGTTGCTGGCGACTCCGGCCTGGGCCGGGCACAACACGCCAACGCCGACCGCGACGGCAACGGCCACGGCAACCGTCGCGGCGACACCGACACCGACGGCCACGGCGACGCCCACCGCTACTGCCACGCGGACAGCTACACCGACCCCCACGCCGACACCTACGCCGACAGCAACGCCAACCGCGACGCCTACGCCGACCGCGACAGTTACGGCAGCTCCCCATCTCGGGGGCATCGCTGGGTTGCTAATTGGGTAGAGTACTAACCGAACAACGGAAGGTGGCGGGAAAGTGGTCTCGCCTTCAATACCATCTCCACGAAGTTGATGGAGGCAGTCCTCCCGATCAGCGATCGTTGGGGGCTACGACTACATGGTTGAAGCCGCCACGGCGGCTGCTCGAATACTCCAGCGCATCGTTGATCTTATCCAGTGTGTAAACTTCCGGCGAGAGCGCATCAAGATCCAAAGCTCCGCTGCCGATCATCAGCAACAGGTCGGCAGCGTGAGCGCGCGGAAACCATAAACTGCCAGTCGGGTCGGACAGAGTGCCCGCGGACCGCGATGAACCAACCCCCACCGTCACGCCAGCCCACGCTAAATCCGTGTAAGGAAGCGGCAGGTCGGTCATCACTCCGCCGACCAGGACCGCGACGCCACCGGGGCGGCGCAGCGCGCGAATCGCGGCCATGGTAGGTCCGGCATCTTTGGCCAGGCCGACCATGCAATCGAGCACGACATCCGCACCGCCAGCCGCATCCGCCACCCGATCCGCATCCCCCAAGGTGCCTTCCAATGCGACCGGAATGACGCGTTTCGGATTGAGATTGCGCAGGCGCTCGAGAACATCTCGTTTACGGCCGGTCGCGACGATCTTCGCGATACCCATGCCCAGCGCGATCATCACCGCGCCCACTCCGAGAATCCCGGTCGCTCCATTGATAATCAGAGTCTGTCCGGGGCGGATGCCGCTGCGGATGAGCGCGCCATAACAGGTGCCGAGATAGCCCAACCTGGCCAGAATTGCCGGATCGATCTGCCGCGCATCGCCGACCGGCGTTACGCACTGCGCGGGATACACCGCCTTTTGCGCGTAAGGACCGTCAGGCCATTGCTGCAACAGTCGCCGGGAGGCCGGACTGAATCCCATATAGCCGATCAGGCAGGCATCCCACGGCGCCGCCGGATGGTTCGAACAAAGAAAGGGGTCGCAGTAAACCTGGTCACCGATGGACAGCCCGCTGACGTCAGCGGCCACCGCCTCGACCACGCCGATACAATCGACTCCGGCCGTATGCGGCATGGGCGGCAGAATCAACAGATTTTGCGCCGGGTCGTCCGGCGTGCTGTAACGGCTGGAGAGCACATCGCCGACTGACGACGGAATCAACGCGCGAAGCACACGAACTACTACCGAACCGGGGCGCAGCGCAGGATCTGAAATATCTTCAACCTGCAGCGGCAGACTTCCATGATGACGCGCGGCTTTCATTGGCAGATCCTAATTGAAGTAAGCGTCGAGCGTTTTCAGGATGCGATAGACCGCCATGACGGTGGGAATCTGCACTCCCACTTCACGCGCCTTGGCGATGACCGGCCCGAAGATAAAATCGACTTCGGTCTTGCGGTGCTGGAGCACATCGTTATGCATCGAGGTGCGTGCGCGGTTGGCATTTCCCTTCAGGTGCCGGCTCAGTTCCATTACGTTCGCGATCGCTTCCTCGAAACTCATCCGATCGAGTTCTTTCAATCTAGAAACCGGCGCATAGAAATTTTGCGGCGTATAGCCCATCGCCTTGTAAACGGCGATGAGTTCCTTGCTGAGTTGCACGAAGTGTTCGGCACCCTCGCGCACCGCCAGCCCATCGCCCATCGTCAGGGTATCGAGGCCGCACAGGGTGACGGCCGAAAATCCGGAGGCGGTCGCGATCTGAGTCAGCTTCTCCCATTGGACCTGCACAATATTGTTCACGCATTTCGAGGGCAGGCCGGCGCGATTGAAGGCGTCCGTGAGGTCTTTCGCCCGGGCGCTCGGCCTGCCATCAATTTCGCCGAAGTAAGCTGTGGTCGGGGTGGTCATGCCATTGGCAACCTTGCCCGGCTCCAGCAGCGTGCCGCCCTCGATGGTCGATGCGCCCAGCACCTTATCCGCCCCGGCCCATCGCAGCAGATCGTCATCATGGCCGACGCCGTTCTGCAGCGAGAGCACGGTGGACGTGCGAGCACGCAGGCTGGCGGCTTGTTCCAGCGCCGTGTAAGTGTCTTTGCCTTTGACCGCCAGCGCCAGGTAATCGAAATTGCCGATGGCCTCATCGGCGGAACTGACTGCGGTGAGATTTTCCCGGATCAGAAATTCCCCGCGCAGACCCGTAATTTGCAAACCGCCGCGGCGAATCGCCGCAACGTGCGCCGGGCGTCCGATAAGAGTTACCTCGACGCCAACATTGGCGAGATAACCGCCGACCACTGAGCCGAGGCCGCCCGCTCCCAAAATAACGATTCTCAAGGTCTTCTCCTCCCGGTTTCCAGCCCGCCAGGGAATCTCCATACAAGTCAGGTGTGTTCTGAGCGGACTCTGCGCAGCGAAGAATTTTGAAATTCTTCGCTGCGCTCGGAATGACAAAATGGGCCTTGTGCAAAGCTTCCCCGGCTCCGATGCCGAGGGTTGCGGCCGGCCTTAGGCTACGCCCAGCTCCTTGAGCTTGGCGGTCAACGATTCCACCTTGTCGCGCGGCCACTCGGGAACCGGCGGCAGCATCCCGCCTGCCTTCAATCCGATCGCTCCATACCAGGCCTTAAGCGATCCCAAGGCGCCGGCATAGGTGGCCGTCCGCACGATCTCCCACAGAAACACATCTTCGTACAGATTGCGCACGTCGCTCAGCGCCGCCCATTTTACATAGGCCTCTTCCCACTTGCCGGCCTTGGCCAAATCCATGTACTCGCGCATCAGATGGCGTTTCTTGCCGTACAGTATGTAGGACACTTCGCCCCAGATAACCTGGCCGCCATGACGAAGGTCATCGAGATAAAAGTATTCGGAGGGATCGGAGACGATGAAGTCCGGGCGCAGTATCCGGCGCAGCTTCAAGGTTTCCGCGCGGCTCAGGTTGCCCTGCTTGACCGCGACCATGGTATCGATATCGGCCAGCCGCGCCATCAGATCAAAGCCGAGCACTTTGCCTGAGACCGGAGTGCGGTACAGACAGATGGCAAGATTGGAGTGATCGGTCATGTATTTGAAATAGGCGTAAATCTCGTCGTCGGTGCGTAACTGAACCGCGGGGTTCATCACCTCGCCGCCCGAATAGCCCAGTTTTTCGACGAAAGCCATCTTCTCCAGCGCCTGATGGACGCTGGGATCGAGAATGATCGTCCACAGGTCCATCCGGCCGCGATTGGCCTCGGCGACCACCTCGTGGAAACGGAACCAGTCGGACAGCTTAACGTTCCAGCACTCCGAGATGAATCCGCCGACCACCAGACCATTGAGGCCCATCGCGATGTAAGCTTCGATATTGTCGCGGATGCCCTGTTCGTCGAAGGTCCGATCCGGACTCACCGGGGTCAGCGGACACATGTAGAAATCGCGGACTTTCCGTCCGGCCCACTGCTTAGCCTCTTTTCTCGTAAATTCCATTGCTTCCTCCGTAATCCGTCGCCATGCGGTTCGTTTTCCGGCTGGCGCTACTGTACCACTTCACCGCCCAAGCGAGTCCAGCGCGTGTATCAGATCATCGAAAGTGAATAGTGCGGGTCAAATGCAGCGCCGACGTCAGCAAAGATAGTGGCTCCGATCCAGAATTGCCATATTCATAATCTTATGAGTTTCAATTGACGCCGGGTGAAGGCCCCTGTTAGAAGGAGAGCTCCGCAGCCGCAGACCTGACGTGAAAAGGAGATCGGTGCATGAGGTTTGGAGCCTTCTTCATTTGCGAATACTACCCCCAGGTTCACCATTCGCAGCGCGAGTTGTACGAGGCAATCCTGACGCAAACAGAATTCGCCGAGCAATGCGGCTTCGATTCCGCATGGGTCGCCGAACATCACTTCCATCCGCAATATGGGATTTGTCCATCGCCGCCAGTGATGCTCAGCGCGATGGCCCAGCGCACGCGCCGGCTGCGCCTCGGTGTCGCGGTTAGCCTGCTGCCGTTTCGCAGTCCGATCGAGACCGCCGAGCAGTACGCGATGGTCGACGTGCTCAGCAATGGCCGGCTGGTTTTCGGAATCGGACGCGGCTATATCAAGCACGAGTATGCCGGCCTCAATCTTCCATACGAAGAAAGCCGCGATCGGTTCCTGGAAGCGCTGGAGATCGTCGGGAAAGCCTGGCAGGGAGAGACCTTCTCTCACGAGGGCAAGTACCACCAATATCAGGACGTGGCGCTCAATCTGCTGCCGGTACAGCGGCCTGGGCCACCCACCTATCTGGCCGCGCTAAGCCCGGAAAGCTTCGACCTCGCCGCACGGCTGGGCTACGGCTTCATGGTCGTCGCGCACACTCTGCCGCTCGACGAACTCAGACGCGCGGTCGCGCACGGCAGGCAAGCGTGGTCGCAGGCCGGACGCTCGTTGTCGGAGCTGGAGTGCGTCGCCGCTTATCACACATATTTGAATGACAGTTCGGATCGGGCGCGCGTGCGTGGCGAGGAGATGCTGAGTACCTATTACGAACTGGTGCGCAGTTTCGAGCCGTCAAGCAAGCATGAATACATGGCCCAGATTCGCGCTGGGTATGGAACCGCGAAGGTGGAAGAGGTCCGTCGTAATCGATCGTTGATCGGCAGCCCCGACGAGATCATCGAGCGGATTGAGTTCCTTTCCAAAGAGTTCGGTATCACGCAGTTCCTGTGCATCTGTAACACCGGCGCAATGACCAATGAAGAGACCATCGAGACGCTGCGCCTGATGGGCGAGCGGGTGATCCCGCACTTCGCGGGCAAGGCCGCCAATCGCGCGGCGGCGTCGTCACGATGATGCAGCCAGGGAACCACGCAATCGCAGATTTCGGGAGGTAACAGAATTATGCCGCGCAGAGAAATTCTCACTTTTTCCAAAGGATTGGTGGCTAAGCAGGCGCGCGTCGATGTGCCGGAAGGAACCTGGGAGGAGGAATTCGGGCGTGAGGGATTGGTCGGGCACGAGACCATGCTTTATCGGACGCATCCGCCCACCGAGTGGCTGCGGATCGAAGGTCCATTGCGGCCGCGTGCGGCCGATTGTTATCAGGTGCGCGCCGACGACGAGGCCGATCCGCGTCAGGATGCCTCTCGCCTGCTGTTCAATCAGGATGTCGCGGTTTCGATCAGCCGGCGTCAGAAACCGATGCCATATTACGCCCGTAATGCCGACGCGGATGAAGTTTACTTCGTGCACCGCGGAGAGGGCGTGTTCGAAACGGAATTCGGTCCGCTTAACTATAAGCTCGGCGACTATATCGTGCTCCCGCGCGGAACCACCTATCGCGTGTGTCCCTCTTCCCGCGATCAGTTCCTGATGCTGATCGAAACCCGCGCCGAAGTTGGTTTTCCCGATCCGACCATGGTGCTCGGCAACCATATGCCGATCGATCGCGGGCTGATCGAAGTACCCGAGCCGCAGGCGTTCGATCCCGGCGTTAAGGGTGAGTACGAGGTTCGTATCAAGAGCGAAGGCGAGTACACCTCAGTCTTTTATCCGTTCTGTCCGCTGGATGTGGTCGGTTGGCAGGGCACGCTGACGGCGTTCAAATTCAACGTGGAGGATCTGCGCCAGGTCCATTCGCATCGCATCCATGTCCCGGTTCCCGCCTACTGCACCTTGGTCGCCGAGGGAGTCGCAATCTGCACCTTCACGCCGATTCCGTTCCAACTTGAAGATCCGAAAGCGCAGCGAGTTCCCGGTTACCATCGCAATGTCGACTACGACGAGTTGGTTTTTACCCACGCGGGCATTCTGATGAGCCGCAGCCGCGAAAGCGGAATCGGAACAGGCAAGCTTACCTGGTCTCCGCAGGGAATCGATCATGGACCGCATCGCAAAGCCTTCGAGCAGAGCATGCAGATGGAAAGGATGGAAGCAACGATCGTGATGGTCGAAACCAGCCGGAGATTGCGCGCCGATCGATCATTCGAAGAGGCCGAATTGAAAGACTACGCCTATTCGTTCACCAAGTGAGGCGAATCCTCCATGTTCAATCGCAACATCTCGCTCTGGTATCAGGTGTCGCAGCATCTGCGGACCCGGATTGCGGCCGGAGAGCTGCCACTGGGCGCTCGTCTTCCTACAGATCGGCAGCTCGCCGAGCAATACAAAGTAAGCATCATCACGATCCGGCAGGCGCTGGCCACGCTGGTGGCGGACAAAATGATTTCGCGGCATCGCGGCCGGGGCACTTTCGTCACCGCCAAACCCTCCTCCTGCCGGGAGCTGAATCTGTTCGGCTCCGCCGACGCGGTGATCGATCAACAAATGAGCGAGGAGACCGAGACCGAGATCCTTGAGCGTTGCGAGGCGATCGTACCGCCGGAACTGGCGGCGTATTTTCCGGATTGCAAAGCGGTGACGTTGTTTCGCCGGCTGCGGCGGGAGCAGGGTGCGCCGTTTTCCTACGCGCTCGACTACACGGTCAGCGAGTATGCACGCAAAGTGCCTGACCATCTGCTGCGGAAATACCCGATGGTTAAAATCTTTCGCGATGTTATCGGAATCGAACTTCGCGGGATCAAGCTCTCGGTCAGCGCGACCGCGGCGACGGCAGAAATAGCTGGCCATCTGGGCGTCGAAATTTCAAGCCCGGTGCTGCGCTTCGTAGGAGTCGCATCGGATACGGCAGGCCGGATAATCGGACTGACAAATATCTATTACCGGGCCGATCGATTTCGTTTCACCGTCGATATCGATGTCGCCGGACCACGCCCCCGCCACGCGCGGGGCACGGCGCGAAACTGGGAGCTGAGCGAGTCGGCGATGCTGACGCCGGCCACGGCATCACTGTGAAAAATCGGGGCTGAGTTCTTTCAAGCTGAATAGGGAGTTTTGCCGATGCCGACCAAACGATCATTGCTGACCGCGGATGCCGTGAGCGGATTGTGGCCGATCATGGTGACTCCGGCGAAGGATGGCGCCGATAACTGGCGGATGGAAGATACGCTCGACCTCGACGAGACCAGCCGCGCGGTTGACGGGCTGATACGGGCAGGATGCGACGGCATTCTCAGCATGGGAACCTATGGCGAATGCGCGACGCTTACTTGGCATGAAAAGAAACGGCTGATGGCGGCGCTGGTCGAAACGGCGCGTGGACGCGTGCCGATTTTCGTCGGCACCACCAGCCTGAATACGCGTGACACGATTTCCGAGACCCGCTACGCGGCCGACCTCGGCGCCGATGGCACCATGCTGGGGCTTCCCATGTGGTGCGCGCCGAGCGTAGCGACGGCGGTGCGTTTTTATAAGGATGTCGCCGAAGCCTGTCCCACCATGGCGATTGTCGCCTACGCCAATCCCGAGGCTTTCAAATTCGATTTTCCGCACTCCTTTTGGGCCGGGATGGCATCGATTCCCCAGGTCATCGCCGCCAAGTACATCGGCATCGCGGGGTTGCCGCGCAATATTGCGATCACCAAAGGCCGTATCCGCATGCTGCCGCTGGAGACCGATTACTGTGCGGCGGCGCGGATGGAACCGGAAGCCTGCACCGCTTTCTGGAGTAGCGGTGCGCTCTGCGGCCCGCGCCTGTCGCTTGCGTTGCGCGATGAAGTTCGCAAAGCCAAAGCAACCAATGACTGGAGCGCGGCTATTCGGCTATCCGCGGAAATGGGCAAGACTGTGGAGACCTTGTTTCCTAATGGCAGCTTTGCGGCGTTCTCGATGTACAACGTCGGGATAGTCAAAGAGCGGGTTAATGCGGCAGGTTGGATGAAAGCAGGGCCATGCCGGCCGCCGTATCATGTGATTCCCGAAGAAGTTCGCGAAGGCGCGCGAATCGCCGGCCGCAAATGGGTCGAATTGGAAGCAAGATTGCCGCTTTGATTCGAAAATCCCGGCGCAACTCAGGCGTATTATAGATGCAGTCCGCGCGGTGAAGCACCTCGGATGTTTCACCGCGCAAAGAATAACAGCACGGGCTTTTTGCGAGCCTCCGCTGGCGCTTGAAGGCGTTCGCCGGCGGCTTCAGGTGGTGCGACGGCCACGCATCGAATGATAAATCACCAGCAATACGACACCGCCGAGAAAGGCGACCAAAATGCTCCAGAGATTCACGCCGGTGACGCCGTGACCACCCAGCATGCGGAATATTATTCCACCGATGATCCCGCCAACGATGCCGAGAAGGATGTCGCGCAAAAGGCCCTCGCCCGATTTATTCACCACCCGGCTGGCCAAATAACCGCCGATCAAGCCGACGATAATCCATGCGAATACACCGGCGCCTTCTTCGACTACCTGATCGTTGTTTTGCGCGAACGCGGGCGTCGCTGCGAGCGCGGCGCAGATAGGTATACTCAGTTGCACCATCCATGTTTTCATAGGTCGATCCTCAGGTCAGGTCTTCATGCAAGCTGTTGATCTAATCGGCAATCTCGCGCGCATCACTCCGCATCACTCGAAGATACGGAGTAGAAAGCCCAACCTTCTTGCGTACTCAGCTTTTCAAGGACAAAGGCTTCCGCCTTTTTCCTGTATACTCTAAGCATTGCAGTTTTCGCGTTGGTTGATCTTTCTTAACCTGTATATACAACAATTCGGATAAACTTGCCCATTTGAGCAATTGTAAGTTTGTTTGTAATTGCTCAAAGAAGGCCATCTAAGTTCTTTGAATTCCTGTATATAAGCGATGGCAAGAAGTAGATGCAGCAGGATACGAGCCAATGTCAATTTGCAGAGGTGGATAGAAAACTATGGAACATAGTGCTCAACGCATTCTTACCACGCATTGCGGCAGTCTTCCACGTCCGAAAGGTCTGCTAGACCTGATGAAAGCAAAGCTGACCGGGAATTCCTACGATAAAGAGGCTTATGCCCGTGCGACGCGAAGCGCGGTGGCTGAGATTGTTCGTCAGCAGGTTAGCTGCGGGATCGATCTGATAAGTGATGGTGAACAAGGCAAGCCGGGCTTTTTTACCTACATAAACGAGCGGCTGACCGGGTTTGAACCGCGTGTCGGCAATTCTCTTGCACAATTCGCCGATGAAATGGCTGCTTTTCCTGAGTATTACGAAGAGTACTTTGGGCGCGCGATGACAGGCGGAACGATTGCTCCCGTCACGCCGATGGTATGCACCGGGTCGGTCACTTATCGCGGCAAGATAGCCTTGCATGAAGACCTCGAAAACCTACTGGCGACGGGAGCGAAGCCAACGGCGATGTTTATGCCTGCGGTGGCGCCGAGCGGTGCCGGGCGCAACGAGTACTATCCGAGCGAAGAGGCCTACCTGTATGCAGTGGCCGAAGCGATGCGTACTGAATACCTGGCGATCGCCGATGCCGGGCTCACGGTTCAGGTCGACGATCCCTTCCTGAGTGATATTTTTGGCGATGCCAGCCTAACCGCGGTTGAGCGGCGAAAGAAGGCGGAGAAATATGTCGAGGCGATAAATCACGCGCTGCGTGGAGTGCCCGCAGAGCAGGTGCGATTCCATACCTGCTACGGAATCAATGAAGGGCCACGGCTGCATGACGCAGCATTGAAGGACATCGCGCCCATCATGCTGAAGGTGAAGGCGCAGGCCTACTCATTTGAGGCCGCGAACTCGCGCCATGAGCACGAGTATCACCTGTGGGAGGATCTGCGGTTGCCCGAAGGCAAGATTCTCATCCCTGGAGTGGTCACACATGCGAGCAATATCGTCGAGCATCCCGAGCTGATCGCCGAACGTATCGTCCGGTACGCCCGGCTGGTCGGACGTGAAAACGTGATCGCTGGCACCGACTGCGGATTTTCTTCGCAGGCAACGTACAAACCCGAGGTCCATCCGACGGTGGTGTGGGCAAAGTTCAGGGCCATGGCCGAGGGTGCACAACTAGCGACTCGCCAGCTCTGGCCATGAATATTTTTATATAATTCCGTCGGCGCGCATTCGCGCAATCTCCGCGGGCGCATAGCCAAGCTCGCCCAGGATCGCCTCGGTATGCTCACCAAGCGTGGGCGGGGCGGTTGCCTGAAAACTTTCGTCCTTACCGTACGATACCGGGCGTCGAACTATCCGGGTGGCGCCTTCAACCGGATGAGTCAAATCCTGGAATAGCCCCATGAACTTTACCTGCGGATCTTCCGGCACCTCATCCAGGGTATAAACCGGCGCAAAGGGAACATCGTGCGCTTCCAACCGGGCGATCCAATACGATCGCGGATGGCGCACGAAGATCGCGGAAAGTTCAAGGCGTAAATCCTGATAATGCTTGATGCGCGCCTCTCGTGAGCTGAAACGCGGATCGGTTGCGAGTTGCGGCGCAGCCGTCGCCGCCAGCAGCGAGTCCCAGAATTTTGGCGGCGATGAAAGATGAATTGCAATCAATTTTTTATCCGCGCAAGCCAGCGCGAACGATTGATTAACCTGCGATTTATGATGAATGCCCGGCGCGGTTTTAGTGAGAAAGTACTCGACGAACCAATTCTCGATGAATGCCATCGTCGCGTTCAGCATGTTGATTTCGACCCGCGACCCGCGGCCGCTCTGCACCCGCATCATCAATGCGCCGAGGATGCCATAACCGGCGTACATGCCGGTGACAGCGTCCGAAGCGGCGGTGCCGGTCAACTGCGGATCGTTCGGATCGACGGATAAACTAAGAAATCCACTGAGGGCCTGGCCAACCGTGTCATAGCTTGGACGATCGCGATAAGGACCATTGGCGCCGAAGCCGTTGATCGAGCAGTAAATCAGCCGCGGGTTGATCGCGCTGAGAGCTTCGTAACCAAGGCCCGCGTGCTCCATCCAGCCCGGACGAAAATTCTCGACCAGCACGTCCGACCGTTCGATCAGGCGCGTGAACAAAGCCTTGCCGCCGGCCTGCGTGATGTCCACGCTGAGGCTCCGCTTGCTTCGATTATAAGCGCGAAAATGCGGACTATAGAGACCGCCTTTGAAACTGCGGAAAGGATCGCCGGTTTTGGGCCGCTCGATTTTGATAATTTCCGCGCCGAGATCCGCCAGCAGCATCGCGGCGAACGGGGCGGTAATGAAGCTGCCGGCTTCCAGCACGCGAATTCCCGCTAATGGTTGTTTCGAGTCAGTCATCGACGCCGCTCCCGCCTTTTCTGAAGTAAGTAGTCAGTTGCGCTTGCGCTCGAAAACAAAGTTGTTGCGCGCGTCAACCGTGAAACGCCAGTTCGGCGCGATTACGTAGTTAGTGATCGGCGACTCTACAATCGCAGGACCCTCGACAATGACGCCAGGCATCAGGCTGGCATGATCAAAGATCGGGGTTGGGTGTGATTCGCGGGCGTTCCAATAGACCATTCGTTTGCTTTTCAACCGAGGTTCGATGGCCTTATGCCCTTGTCCTACCGGCGAGCCGGAGGGAACCCAATGCGGTACGCTGGCGCTGGCGGCGATATTGATTTCGACCGTAATTGAAGCGCTGCTCGTCAGGTGCTTTAAATGCGTGTGCAGATCATCCGACAGCCGCAGGCCCGAGACCTCGGCATTCGGATAGTGAGCGACAGTAATTGGTTCAGCAGCAAGATCGGTTACCAAAGCATGCAGCGACAGGCTGATGCGATCCTGGCTGAATCCTTCGCCCTCCATATCCCGCCGGGCTTGTTGCAGGAGCGACTCGAGTTCGCGCGCAATCGAAACACGATCGCCTGATTGCGGCGAGATAATCATGGTATGCGAATAAGAGTGCTGAACGTCGGTGGTGCTGGCCCCGAAGGCCGAGAATACCGACGAGTATGGAAACGCCAGCATCGAGTAAATTCCGATGCGCTCCGCGATCGCGCAGGCGTGAAGCGCGCCGGAACCGCCCAGCACCAGCATCGTAAAGCTTTCCGGCCGGTCCCCGCTCTGCTTCAGCAATCGGCGTAAGCTTTCGCTCATAATGGCGGTAACCTCGTCGCGGATTGCCGAGGCCGCCGCGGCCACTTCAAGCTTAAGCGGCGAGGCTATGTGGCGTTGCAGCGCACGCTCGGCGCGGGAGCGATCAAGCTTCAGCGCACCGCCGAGGAAATATTCCGGATCGATATAGCCCAGAACCAGATTGACATCTGCGATCGTCGGTTCGGTGCCGCCGCGTCCATAACAGGCGGGTCCGGGCGCGATCCCGGCGCTCTGTGGACCGACCGTTATCCGACCGCCGCTTACGCGGGCGATAGTGCTGCCCCCCGCCGCGATCGAATCGACCGCGACCATCGGAATTGCGAGCCGCACGCCGTTAAGTTCGGGATGCCGTTCAAGACGATAGCTATGATCCTTAATCACGGCCGCATCGAGACTGGTCCCGCCCATGTCGATCGTGAGCGCGCGGGGAATTCCGAACAGCTTGCATAGTTCGCTCGCACCGCGCACGGCGGACGCGGGTCCGGAACTCAAAGTATGCAGCGCAACAGTCTTGGCGATTCTGCCGCTGCCGCCGTGTGCATGGACCACCAGCAGTGGGCGGTTGTAGCCATGGTCACGGAGCCGGTCCTCGATACGATAGAGGCTGCGCGCCATCGGCGGATGGATATAGGCGTTCAGCACGGCCGAATTGGTGCGCGCGTGATCGTCGGCGGCGTGAACGATTTCGCTGCCGATCTGAATCGGCACCGAGCGCAAGTACTGCACCGGATAACGTTCGTGAACGAAGGATCGCACGAGGTGTTCGTTGGCCGGGTCGCGCCAGGCGTTGCGCAGACTGACGACCACCATCCGCGCGCCAAGCTCCAGCAGGGCTCGGACCCGATTGAGCACCTCGTCGCGATCGGG
This sequence comes from Deltaproteobacteria bacterium, assembly GCA_027317185.1. GTDB lineage: Bacteria > Desulfobacterota > Binatia > Binatales > Binataceae > JAJPIG01. The sequence goes on along the minus strand of DAHVFB010000010.1, from coordinate 7,363 downwards.
CGCTTGGCGCACGCGGCCGTCGTTGTCTACCTCCTCGCTCAAACCGAGCACCATCGCCGACGGCACGAACAGATCCAGGATTGGCGCACGCGGAATCGCCCCATAAAGGTCCTGTTCGTGGCCGCCGGTGACCAGCAGGCCCAGCCTGGTTCCCGTGTGCTGGACCACCAGATTAGTTCCGAGCGTGGATGAAAGCCGGCACACCGCCGTCTCGTGCAGGAAATCCTTGAGTTCGAGGCCGAACTGACTCGCACCGGCCGCGATACAATTGATCGTACATTCGGCGAGATCGTGTGGCGTGGTCAATACCTTGGACAAACGAAAGCCCTGGCCATCGGTGAAAAAGCCGTCCGTGCAGGTGCTGCCGATATCAAGATCGATCGTGAACATGTACGCGTGATCCGCCTTCGGCCAGCCGCTTAACCGGCGCTTCGCAACCGCCGTCCCAGTTCGGCCAGCCGCTCAGGTTCGATATCAACCGGCGTTTCCCATGAGGTGATGAAAATTTGCCGGCCGTCGTCGATGCCAGCCAGCATCGAGTTCAACATTTCGTTCGATTGCTGCGACGGGGAATCAAGCAGCTCTTCAGGGATCAGCCGGATGGTTCCGAGCCGCGATCCGCCGGCGATAATCAGCATCCGGGCAGGCGTGTTATCGCAAATGAAACCGGCCGCCGCCAGCTTTAATTGATCATCTTCGGCCGGTCGGCGATTCAATACGATCAGTGGACGACTATAGTAGCGCGACAGATTAAAAATCGGCTGCAACTCTTTTGCGAAATCGCTATAAAAGGCTCCGATGCCCGGCTCCTCTTCGGCGATGATGAACGAATCGAGGCCGATTTCGCCATACGCGCGTATCAGTTCGATTGCCCATTGGATCGCGAGGTTCGCCGCTTGCGGTCCGCCGATCCGACGCGCGAGCGTGCTCATGCCGGTGACGAAACCAGCCACCAGCGTTCCGGAACGGCGGTCGCTATTCAAACGGATCGCAAGGTCCTTCAGCTTGGGAAGCAGTTCGGACTTTAGAATAGTGAGCGGATCGGAAACCCCGCTGGGCGGCGGCGCGATCGCGATCAAATTGCCGGCCGGATCGCGCACGATCGGCGCGCCAAGCGTCTCGCATTCCGACCAGGTATCGAACCAGTTGACGAGTAAATTGCCGCCTAACGCAGTCTGCGCGTTGCGCAGCGCCGCGGCCATATCAATCGGGTCGAGGATGAAATCGGCCCAGGTCAACTGTTCGAGCCGGGCGGCGAGCTTGAACACGATCGGACAATAAAGCCTGTTCGCCGAGGCGCGCGCAGCATCAAGGGAGGACATCAGGCAAACCGGGCCATCAAGCTTTTGGATAAATTCCCCAAAACGGTTGATCGTAGCTTTCAACCCGCGGATCGGGCCATTGGCCGTAGTATTTGAGTATCGCCTGCGGCGGTTTTTTCCTGCTCCATTCCTTGATGAACTCCGCAAACGGCTTACCCAGGGCAAGCCGCTCCGCACGGATTGCGCGCCGCTTCTCGGCGGTGGCGCCAACGTCGATTGTGTGACCATCGGCGGTAATGAACACGCCGTAAACTTTTTCCGCCACCTCGCGCGTAATCAGCCTGCTTCGCACATCTTCCAGCACCGCTTGCGGTTCACGCTCGAGCACGTCGCCATAGCCGCCGGCGCCACTGACGTTTTCGATGAAGAGGTCGCCGTGATTGAATTGTTCGGTGGCGGTCGATGAAGACCTGAATTGATAATCGCCGTCAATCGGGCGGTTGACCAGCAAATCGTGAGCGGTGTCGAAATCAAGCCGCGGGTCCGATCGAGCCATCAGCTCGCGGACATTGGTATTGCGGATCACCACTTGTGGATTGGTCGGGCCCGCATAACCGCCGAACAATCCCGGATTCTGGCTGACCTTGTCGCAGGCCCCGGCGCCGGTCATCAGACAGCCCTTGGGCCCGTAGGTCATCGAGACCTCGGCGAGCGGCGCGCCGCCGCGATATTTTCCGAAGCCGTGGGCATTGCACTCGACCCGGCGCGCCAGTCTGAAGTTGGTGTAGCGCGAGTCCAGCGCCTCGGTCTCGCCCGAATCGACGCACGCACCCCAATAAAAACCAAACGCGGATTCCCCATCGCGGTCGAATTGCGCGCCCTGTCCTGCCGCATTACCCAGCGTTGAAATATTGGCCTGCTGATAGCCGCGGCGATTCTCTCCCGCGTAAAGATAAAGCTGCGGATTACGCGAAAAGGGCGTGGTAACCGACTCCTCGTAGCCGCCGGCGTAAGCGATCTTCGAGCCGATGATATGAAGGTTCTGGACCACGCAGGCAGCCGTCTGGGTGCCGAAACCGCGCGCCACCTCGCCGGTGGCGTTCAGAATCGAAGGACCTTCCACCAGTACTCGCACTGGCTCCAGCAGGCCGGCATTGGGGGGCAGGCCACGAAAGAAATAGCTGAACAGGTAAACTCCGAGCGCGGCGCGCACCAGATGCCAGGTGGCGTTCATCGCGCCGCACGACGCCTCGGGCGAGACCCCGTTGACCAGCACCGTCAGCTCGTCGCCCTCCTTGAACACGGTGGTCGGAATGCGTGAAAGTCCCAGTTCGCGGCCGAGATTGTCGGTAAAAATGATTGCGCGGAAGATGCCGTCCGGCAATTCGGCCAGCCGCTCACGCGCCAATCTGCCTGCGCGCGACAGCAGCTTTCGCATGCCGCCGACCACCGGTTCAGGGCCACGGCGATCCATCTCCGCGACCAGCCGATCGCGGATGCGCAAGCAGGTCGCCACCCGCGCCTTCAGATCGGATGCGAATACGAGCGGATTTCGCACCGCCTGGCACAGGTAATCCAGAATGTCGGTGCGAATCTGAAAGTTTTCGCCGATTCTCAGTTGCGGTACCCGCAGACCCTCCTCGAAGCGCGAGGTGGCGAGCGCCGCATGGCCGCCCGGCGCCATCCCGCCGGTATCGCCCTGATGGCCGCCGCAGGTGGCCCAGGCCACCAGTTCGCCGCGATAAAAAATCGGCATGGTGGTGAACATGTCATAGACGTGCGTGACGCCCGCGAAATCGTCATTGAAAAAATAGATATCGCCGTCCTTGAGGCCGAGCGTCGGATCGTCTTTGTAGTAGCGCAGGATATATTTGGCCTGCGCGCAATTGAGCATCGAATGGAAATAAATACCGGTCGCCACCACGGCCGGATCGCCCGATGCGGTCAATATTCCGGTGTTCATGTCGCCGGTCAGGATCGCTTCCGAAATTGACAATTCCTGGTAAACGTCGTGGGCTTCCTCGACCACGCAGGTCAGCTTGTGACTGAGAATTTCGAGGTCCACATCGCTAAGCTGATCCATCCCGCGCTGTTCGATTTCAGTAATCGGCGCGAGTCCTTCCGCGATGATCGCCGGATCGTATCCCGGACCGCGCGGATAAACGTCGCGATCGTAGATGAAACCCTCGAATTGAATTGCCCGGCTATCGAACAGTTTTCCCATCGCGCAACTTCCAACCTTTACTGTGTACTTCCGGCGGCCGCGGGGCTGAGCCGCTTGTCGATCCAGGCCAGATCCCGAACGCCGATTCGCAGGTCCCATCCGGCGGGGACCACCAGCACAGTGTCCTTGCCCTCGCACAGCACGGGACCCTCTAGCTGACTGCCCTCGGACAATGCTTCGCGATCGTAAACAGGAGTGTCCACGAATCCGAGCGCCGGGCCCCAGAATACTTTGCGGGTGCCTTTGCGCTCAGCCGGTGCGGAACTGCGTTTGGTGCTGTGCGCCACCGAGGGCTTGGCGGTCGGCACCGAAGCGATCAGCCGCAACGCCAGTAGTTCGATACCGACTTCCTTGAACACCGCGCCTTCGCCGTAGCGAGCCGCATAGGCTGTGTTGAAGGCATCGCACAATTGTTTTACGTCGGCGTGGCCGGCGAGCGTCAAACCCGGCATCGGCACCTGCAACGTCTGGCGTTGGTTGCGATAGCAAAGCATCGCCTCGCCCTTAAGCTGCACCGACTCCATCTCGAAGCCTTCCTCGCTCATGTCGCGGCGCGCCAAATCGATCAGGCCGCGCATCTCCTGGTTGATCCGCTCAATCCCGTCAATTTTATGGCCGCCGTGCTCGCGTGCATACAGCGTGGCGACGAGAGTTTTTTCATAACTCTGGAACAGGTCGAGCGTCAGCGTGCTGAAAGCGCCGAAGACGCTGCTGAATGGGAAAGTCAGTATCCGCCGAATATCCGCGAAATCGGCCAGCCCGGTGGCGTGGACCGGTCCGGCGCCGCCCATCGCGAACATCGTAAGGGTGCGAGGATCCTGACCCAATCGGTAGACCGAGAGCCGGTAGATCTCCTGACCCATGATGCCATCGATAATCCGCTTGATGTTCCAGGCGGCTTCGGCGGTGCTGAGACCGAGCGGATCGGCAACCTTGCGCTTGATTGCGTCGTGCGCGCGCTCGGGATCGAGGCGAAACGCACCGCCCAGAAAGTATTCCGGATTCACGAAGCCGAGCACCACGTCGGCATCGGTGACGGTCGGATTTTCGCCGCCCATCGCATAGCAGGCGGGACCGGGATTCGATCCGGCGCTTTGCGGGCCTACTTTGAGGACGCCATTTTCCAGGCCCGCGATCGAACCTCCGCCGGCGCCGATCGACCAGTGCGGCACGATTGGAATCTGCACGCGAAAACGATCGATGATCGGATTCTGCTCGTAGGTGGTCTCCGCCCCGGCTCCCACCAGTCCCACGTCGAAACTGGTGCCGCCCATGTCGGCGATAACCGCGCTGTCGCAGCCGGTGAGGTTGCGCAGAAAGGCCGCGCCCATCACGGCGGCGGCCGGTCCGCTGCCGTAAAGATGCAGCGCCTGGGTGCGCGACAGCGAGGAGATTCCGCCAGTGTTCTTAGCCACGAACACCGGCCGGCGGTAACCGCCTTCGCGCAGATCCTCGACCATCCGCAGCAGATGGTCCTCGCTTACCTCGCGCAGGTAGGCATCGAGGATGACGGTCATCGCGCGCCGATACTCATCCATCTGCGGCGATATGTCGCTCGACAGATAAACCGGCAGATGACCCAAATAGCACTCCGGGTAGTCGCTACGGATGATTTCCGCGATACGCCGTTCGTGAATCGAGTTTACGAATGAATTGAGCGTCACCACCACTATTCCGCGCACGCCGCGATCGACCAGCTCCTGTATTTTGGTGTGCAGATGGGTTTCGTTGAGCGGCATCAGCACCTGACCCAGGTTGTCGATTCGCTCCAGTGCGCCCACGATATTGTCGCGCGGGATGATCGGCAGCGGCCGCCGGCCACGGCCACGATCGTATTTAGCCTGCGGCGGCAATCCGTCCGCCCAGTTGGAAGAACGCCCGACCATGATGGCGTCCTCGAACCCGTGCGTAGTGATTACGCCCAGCCGCGTTCCGCGCCGCTCTATTAGAGCATTGGTCCCGACGGTGGTTGAGTAAACGATGGCCGAGGCCGCGGACAGCACCTCGTTCAATTCGGCGTTGATCTGATCGGCGGCTGACCGGATGGCGTTGAACACGCCGGCCTTCAAGTCGTAGTGCGTGGTCTCGGCCTTGGCGGTGACGATACCGCCGTCACGCGACAACACGACGTCGGTAAAAGTGCCACCGACGTCGATTCCGATCGCGATCACTTCGCCGTACCCGCTTTCTTGCGCCGAAGGTCCTCGATATCGAATTCGATGTCCCAGGTCAGCGGATGGCCAGGCGGGAGGTATTCATTCTCGATCATCGTGCCGCAGCCCGGACAGTAGAACTCAACAATCCGGATCCAGTCGGGATCGAAACTGAAGTTGAATTCGCGATTGGTCCCAACCGGAATATGTACTTCGCGAGGATCCCGCTCGCGTAGCAGGCAGCCTTCCTTGTACGAACGGTTAAGCGCTCCGAGTCCGGTCTGGCAGCGGTTGCAGAGCCAGGTCTCAGTGTCGAGATCGGCTTCAAGATATTCCGTGATACGCACTCGCACGCAGGTAATCTCTACTGGATTCAGGTACTGGCGGCGCTAATCGCTGGGCCAGCTTGCGGTAAAGCTCGGACGCAGCTTCATCCGGTTCCACCACGCTTTCAAATTAGGAAACTCATCCACGATCGTAACGCCCGCGCGTTCCAAGTTCGCCAAGGGCGGTATGAATGAGATATCCGCCAGGCTGAACTCGCCCGCGATGTATTCGCGCCCGCTCAGTTCGCGATCCAGATAAGCGAAGTGCGTCCGCGTCTCGCGCTCGCCGTCGGCGATTCTCGCGAGGTCGCGTTCCGCCTCCGGCTTTCGCACCTCGTAAAAAATCTTGATCAGCGAAGGCATCAGGTAAGCGTCGGCATAATCCTCGAATGCGCGTGCGCGCGCCCGCTTCACCGGGTCAGGCGGCAGCAGCGGCCGGCCGGTGAACTTTTCTTCGAGGTACTCATTGATGATGGTCGAATCGTGGACGATCACGCCCTCGTCAATCAAGGCCGGCACTTTGCCGACTGGATTGATCGCCAGATACTCGGGTTTCTTGTGCTCACCGCTGGGCAGGTCGAGCCAGGTGGTCTGCCATTGGAGCCCTTTTTCCAAAAGAGCTATGCGCGTTTTGCGCGCATAGGGTCAGGGTTTGTAGTCGAACATTTTTAACATCCGAATATCCTCCCTGATCGCAATCTATTGACGCCCGGACGGAATCGTCAAGCGCATTCGATCGATCGCGCCAATGTTGGTTTTATCGCACGCGCTTGAGCCGTACTGCAAAAAAGCCATCGCGGCCATCGAGGTCCGGCCGGGTCACCAATGTGCCATCGGGTTGTAATGCGCCGGCGAGGGCCGGATGCACGGCCGGCTTATGTTCGATCGCAAACTCGGGACGTTGCGCGAGAAAAGCGTCGATGACGTGGGATCCTTCTTCAGGCGCGAGACTACAGACCGAGTAAACGATCGCGCCGCCGAGCCGTGTCAATCCTGCGGCTTGCGTCAGCATCCTTAACTGCACCTGGCCCATTCGCGCGGGATCGTCGGGCTTAAGCCGCCATCGAATCTCCGGATGCTCCCGCAAAGTCCCGAGTCCGGTGCAGGGTGCGTCGAGCATCACGAACCCGAATTGCCCCGCTCGAAACGGCGTTGCTGCGGTCAAATCGGCGCAGACCAAATCGATATTCCGATGGCCGAGCGTCAGTGCAGATTTGCGCGCCCGCAACAGGCCCGCATGATTGATATCCAGCGCGATTACTCTGCCTTTCGGGCCCGCCAATTCCGCCAGATGCGAGGCCTTGCCGCCCGGTGCGGCGGCGCAATCGACGATTACCGCACCCGGCGTCGGCGCGAGCAGACGCGCGATCCATTGCGAAGACTCGGACTGAACATAGT
>DAHVFB010000109.1 GCA_027317185.1 Deltaproteobacteria bacterium | reverse complement strand
CTCTACATCAAGCTGTTCAAGGAAGAGGAAGACCTGCTGACGTACATCTTCATCGATGCGAGCGCCTCGATGGGTTTGCCGGCCGCCGATCGCAAGTTCGAGTTGGCGGTCGCCACCGCGCTCGCGCTGGCCTATGTCGCATTGTCTTCGGGCGACCGGGTGATGATCCGGGTGCTGGCGGGATCGGGCGCGGCCGGATCGCCGGGTATGATGCTCGGACGCCATCGGATTGTCGATCTCGCGCGCAATCTTTCGCAGGTGCGGCCGGCCGGTCAACTGGACCTCCCGCACGCGCTCGCTAATCAATTGCGATCGATTCGCCGGGCCGGCAAGGTCTTTCTGATTTCGGACTACCTGATGGCGCCCAAGTCGGTTACCGGCGGGCTGGGACTTTTTACCGCCGCCGACATGGACGTCACCGCGATTCAGGTGCTGGGTGGCAAGGAGCTGGACGGCGCCGATCTCAATGGCGACACGGAACTGGTCGATGCTGAGAGCGGCGAAACTATCCGCCTGTCGATCGGGTCGCGCGAGCGCGAACAGCATCGGCAAACCATGCTGCGCCTGTCGCGCGAAATTCGGACCTTCTGCCTCCATCGGGGATTGCATTACGTGTTGTATGTGACCGGCGCCAACTTCCATGATTTTTTCATGCGCGCGGTGACCGATTTCGGCCTGGTGCGATAAAGTGGCGCTTAATCTGCAATCGCATTGGTGGCTTCCGATCCTTGCGCCGCGAGTGGCGTATTAAAATGGCTGCGATGGGATTTTTTTTCCCGGGCGCGCTGGCGCTGTTCGCGGTTACGCCGCTGCTGCTGATCGCGTATCTGACCCGCAAGCGGCCGCCCCGGGTCCGGGTTTCGAGCGTGCTGGCGTATCGCGCGATGGGCGCGCCCCGAAGCTCGCGCCTGGGCGGATGGCCGCGGCTGGACTGGTTGTTCATCGTCGAACTGCTGATCCTGTGCCTGGCCGTATTGGCGATCGCCGGGCCGTATGAGATTCGCGAGAATCGCAGCTTCGCTGTCGTGTTGGATAATTCGGCCGCGATGCAGGCGAAGACGCCTACTGGACCGACGCGCTATGCCGCGGGGATCGCCTGGCTCAGCGATGCGCTCGCGCAGCACCATTTTCCGGCGCATGTGACCCTGTACGTCACCGCTCCGCAGCCTCATCAGTTGGGCGCCGCATTCGGCTCGTTCAGTTCGGCGCGGCAGGCGCTATCGTCCGTCAAGCTGACCGACGCTCCCACCGATCCGGGCGCGCTGAAGGACCTGCTTTCTGGCTTGCTCGCCGATCCTCATCTCAACGGCATCTATTATACTGGCGCTTATTCGATCGCGCCGCCGATGCCGTCCCGGCTGATAGCGCGATCCTTCGATGCGCCGCTGGCTAATTTTGCCCTCGGATCGTTCACCCTGCGCCGCGATTCATTCGGCACTCCCACGCTGCACGGTCATGCTGCGATCGCCAACTTCAGCAACCTGTCGCAGACACTGACCGTTACCGTGACGGCGGGAAGCAAGCGGCTGGCCCGCGTTCAGACCCAGCTTGGGCCCAACGAACTGGGCGCAGTTGATTTTCCGTCATTGCGGCTGGCCGATAGCTACCAGGTGCATCTCGGACCCGGCGATGGCTTTGCGCTGGACAATATCGCCTATGCGGTTTCCGGCGCGGTGCGATCGATTTCGGTGCTTTTCGTAAGCCCCGCTCCCGACGATGCCAACGGACTGGCCCATCTTCCCGGCGTGAAGTTGATCACGCGCCAGCCGGACAAATACACGCCGGCGGATCTGGCCAGCGCCGATGTGGCGATCTTTCAATACGGCGTGCCCAAGGAATTGCCCAGCGTCAACACGCTGCTGGTGATGCCGCCGCCGGGCGATCCGGTGTTCGATTTTTCGGTCACGCCGGCCTCGCACATTTCGATCTCCGGATGGAATACCACCGACCCGCTGACCGACGCGGTTAATTCCCGTCTGCTTAATCCGCGCGCCGGCGAGTTTTTCGGCGTCCATCGTTGGCTGCAGCCGATCGCCAGCGGACCGGGCGGCGGCTTGATCATGCGCGGCACGCGCGCGGGGCATCGCTTCGTCGCCACCGGTTTCAATCCTTTCCCGTATTTGGGCAAACAGAACCTGCCGATGTCGATTTTGACGCTAAACATGCTGAGCTACCTGGCCGGACTTGGCTTCGACAGCGGCGGGTTTCGCACCGGGCAGAAATGGCAGGTGCCAGTGGGCATCGAGAAAATTGTCACGCCTTCGGCAAGGACCGAGCCGGTGACGGCGGGCGGCACTTTTTTCGCGAACGAGCAGGGGGTTTATCAACTGGTCGCCAGCGGCGGCGCAAAGAGTTTGCGCGCGGTCAATCTCGATGATCTCGGCGTTTCCGATTTCGCGCATGTTCCAGTTCTGCGGCTCGAAGCCGGCGGTACGCCAGCTGAGCCTAACGCGGTCGAGAAGGCGCCGCTCACACCGGACCTTTTGTACGCGATTCTGATACTCGGGATAATCGAGGCGTTGGTCGTCTATCGCCGCCGGCGCGTGATGACGGAGGCGGTGTGATGCAGCTCCCGCCGCGGCTCGCTCCATATCTCGGCCAATATCAGCCGGTGATCGAGAATCTTCAATTCGCTCATCCCGCCGCCTTTCATCTGCTCTGGATCGTTGCGATCGTTTTCGTATGGTCGTTATTCTGGAGCCGGTCTATCGGCCGTATTGGCGGACCGCTACTGCGGGCGCTGATGCTGACGTTGTTCGTGATCGCGCTTGCCGATCCGCAGACCGTCACTCACTCGGCTGGGCATACGCGGCCGGTGATGGTCGATATGTCGGCCAGTATGACCGCTGCGATGCGCGGCTGGAGCGCCGGCCTGCTGCATAATGGCTTCAAGCTTGCGCCGGGCGATCCGGCATGGGTTTTCGGGACGCGGCCGGCGCCGGCCAACGCCGGCGAAGTGGTGACCGCATTGGCGCGGGGCACGGCTTGCGCCGGATGCGGTCCCGAGGCGACCAATCTCGAAATTGCGTTGAACCGTTTGGCCGCCGATCCCGCAGTGCATAACGCACGTGTCGCACTGATTACCGACGGCTGGGAAAACCGCGGCGACGCGACTCGCGCGGCCAGCGCCCTCAATGCCGCGCATGTACGGCTGGAAATTTTTACGCCGCCGGGAACCGGCAAAGTGCCTGATGTCGCGATGACCGAGCTTTCGCTACCGCCCGCGATGGCGAAGGCGGCGCCGTTTGCGCTCGGCGTTACCATGACCAATCTCGGTGCGGCGCCGGTGCCGGGCGTCCTTTCGGTTTACGAGAACGGCAAACTTTCCCAGGATCGCGCTGTCACGATCGCGGCTGGACAGGATCGTTTCGACTTCAGCATGGCGCCGCAGGAATCGGGACTGGTTGCGTACAAGGCGATTTTCAAGCCGAACAATCCCGCGCTTGATCGTTACCCGGAGAACGATTTCGAACAGGGCTTCATCGGAATCGGCGCGCGGCACAAAGTGCTGATCCTGAGCGATAGCGCGCGCGATGCGAATTATATCGAAGCCGTGGTGCGCCGGATGGGCCTCGAGCCGGAACCGGTGGTGCTTGCCTCCGGTCAGTACAGCAACTCGAATTTCAAGGATTACGAAGCGGTTTTGCTCAACAACGTCGCGCGTGCGCGGCTGTCACCGGCGGTCCAGGAGGCGCTGGTCCGCTATGTGTCGGGCGGCGGTTCGCTTGCGATGGTCGGTGGCGACCAGAGCTTCGGCCTCGGCGGTTACCAGAACAGCCCGATCGCCGCGGCCATGCCGGTTATCATGAAGCCGCCGCAGCATCGCCAAAAACAACGCGCGCTGGTGCTGATCATCGACAAATCGGGTTCGATGGGCCGCAACAACAAGCTGGAATACGCCAAGGCCGCCGCGCGTACCGTGCTCAAGACCATGAGCGACAGCGACCTGATCGCGGTCATCGGCTTCGATTCGCAGCCGTTTGTGGTGGTGCCGCTGGAGCCGCTGGGCAAGGCGCGTCCCTATTTCGATCCGATGATCGATCGGCTGCGCGCGCAGGGCACCACTTATCTGCTGCCCGCGATGGAGCAGGCGCAGCGGATGCTGGCGGGCACCGGCGCCTCGACCAAACACGTGGTAATCCTCACCGATGGCGAAACCGGCGGCAGCGCCGTGATGTATTACGATCTGGTCTCGAGCATGCACCACGACGGCGGCATCACCATCTCGACCATCGCGGTCGGCAATGAGGCCAACGTCCAACTGCTGCAGGCCATCAGTCGTTACGGCGGCGGCGGCTTTTACCAGACCGACAGCCCCTCGAGCCTGCCGCGGATATTTCTCACCGACGTGAAGCAGCACGGCGGGGAAGTGACCATGGTCGAGAAGCAGTTTGTCCCGCACAGCGTCAATCCTGATCCCATTCTCAAAGAGCTTGCCGCGCGCCAGCTTCCGCCGGTGCTCGGCTTCGTTTCGACTCAGCTCAAGCCCCGCGCGACGCTCAGCATGTATGCCGATCGGCAGGGCAACCGGGAGCCGTTGATCGCGAGTTGGCGCTATGGCGCGGGCAAAGCGATGGCGATTACGACGGACGCGAGCGGACGATGGTCAGGATCGTGGGTGCGCAACGATCTGTTCGCGCCGCTGTGGGATCGGCTGCTGGCCTGGATGACCCCGCCGGTGGTGCCGGCCACCGAACAGCAATTCGCCGCCGCGCTCGGCTATGACAGCGGCCGGATTAAGCTGCGGCTGGTCGATTACAGCAGCGCGCCGGGCCATCGCACACCCGACATGATGACCGCCATAGTCACACGGCCCGATGGCAGCAAGACGCAGGCCTTGCTCACCCAGAATGTGCCGGGCGAACTGTCGGGCAGTATCGACGCCGCGCATCCGGGAACGTATTACATCGGATTGAAGTCGATTGGCGCGAAGCAACCGGCCCTGCCGCCGCTCGCGTACGCGGTCAGTCCCGCGGTTAATGCCGAAATTCCGCGACCGCAGCCCAATTACGCATTATTGGAGACGCTGGCGGCGGCCACCGGTGGCCATCTGAATCCGATGCCATCGGAAGTGGATATGAGCCGGCCGACTTTCGAGCATCGCGTCTCGCTCAGCGAGTACTTCATCCTGGCCGCGATGCTCCTGCTGATCATGGAAGCACTGGTGCGGCGTCTAACCTGGTAATTGGGGCGAGCAAGGCCGCTCGCACCGACTGGAGCTATCAAGGCGCGATGCGCTGGCGCGGTTGTTGCCGCATCCCCTCGGCTAACAAATTGCGGTAAGCTCCTATCTCATCACCTGTGCCAGTCCAGCCACCGTGTTGTATTGCTTCACATTGTCGAAGTAATCGATTCCGCCGGCGTTCTTGCAGTCCTCGTTGGCTACGCTCCACTGACCCGCCGGGTCCGCACTAAGGGCGACGGTGTAATGATCGTTTTGCATGTCATAGGTGCCCTGCCAGAAGTTCGTGGTCTCGTATTGCAAATCCTGACCCGGCACTGGCGAGGCGATATGCTCGATCATGTCGCTTTTCCAGTACTTAAGGTTGGCATCGTACATGTCCTTCCACAGTGCGTTACCGCTGATCTTATCCACCCAGATGATCTGCTTGCCGTAGCAGTAACCGTTACGCTGCTGGGGGATGCGGCGGACATCGATCACCCAGGTGTCGCGTACCTCCCACTTGCCAACTTTTGGGGTTGGGAAGAATAGCACCGGGTAGTAGTTGGCGAGCGTTCCGAGCGCTTTCGGATTTGCGTTAACCATCGAGATGATTTTCTGGTCGCGCAAGAAGGTGGCGTCAAAGCGCGTGATGCCGCCGTTCCATCCGCTGCGCGGATCGTCCTGAGTCAGATCGGTCCCGATAAACGGCGAGCATCGCGCCGCCGTCGACAGGCGCAGCGATCGCCGCAGCGCGGGGATGAATAGGAAGATGTCTTCGGGCTTGGCCGGATCGAGGTAGTAGAGCGTAAGATTGGTGAGGTACTTGGTCTGCTCCGGCGCAATCACGCGGATCCATTCGCTGAAATCGATACCTTGGCCATCCGCGAGATAGATGGGCATCCCCGGCTCGCTGATGTGCCCCATACGCCGGTAACTCGACTTGACCGACTCGACCGTGCGATGGCCGAAGCGATCGGTCAGGAAAGCGGGAATCGAGTCCGTGGTGCAGGTGAGGTAGGGCACGCAGCGGTACCATATGTCGACCAGGATTTCCCATCCTTTGCGCGTCCCGCTGGGATTGGGGAAAGGACGGCCGGCGACATAGCCCTTTAGCGTATGCTGGCCGTCGGGCAAATCGACGATCTTGACCTGGTTCGCATACTTTTCGGTGTTCTCGACGTAGGTTTTGTTAACCTGGTAGTTGCTGGTGGGCCCGATCACAATCTGGATGTCCGCGGGGAATTTCCAGTAGTAATCGCCCGCGAAGAACTTTTGCATCCCGTCGGGAAGGAAGTTCTTATATTGCTGCCAGTTTTGCATCGTGATTACAGTTCCGGCCGGCAGCGTGTCCGCTTCGGCGGCAATCACGGGTCGAGTGGAAAGGAGCGTGACCAGCAGCGCGACCAAAAGCAAAAATCGATTTCCCGTCATGATCTTCACCTTGTCCTTAGTGATCGAACGACCTTCGGAAAGAGCGACTCTCAAGCTTTCTGTTTTCTAATCTCTAACGGTGATAGCCGGTCCTTTCGTAAACCTCGAAGAAGCCTGAGCCGGGGTGAGGGATGGAAGATGATGGGCAGCAGGACGAAGCTTGCCGGCTTCTTATGTGGAGGAGCAATGTCGGATAAGTCTTACCGTCCCCAAACGGCAATTTAGCAGTAAACCCATGTAACTATAGTTGTCAAGAGTACAGTCAGTTGATCGAATTTTTGGATTTCGGAGAAGCCGGTCGCTAAAATTTCCGGAGGTCAGTGGTGACTCTTGCATTCTCAGGAGAAGAGCCCAAATTCAGGCGAGTACTCGCACGGATATGAGGACCATTTGATGTCTACCGACCATCTCTTAGTCGAGCGCCGTGACGGCATTCTCTCTCTGACAATGAACCGGCCGGAGAAGCTCAACGCGCTCAGCGAGCAAATGATCGAGGCCATGATCGCCGAGCTCACGGCAGCTTCCGCCGACCCGACGATTGGCGCCATCGTGCTGACCGGCGCTGGACGCGGGTTTTGTTCCGGGGGCGACCTCGCTGCGATGCGCTCGCGTAATCAGGCTATCGACGCGCCGCCGCCGACGGTCGAGGAGCGCGCCATCCGCGTGCGCCGGCTGGAAGAGGTCCCGCTGCTGTTGCATGAGATTCCGAAAGTGACGATCGCCGCGATCAATGGACCGGTGGCCGGCGCGGGTCTGGGAATTGCGCTGGCCTGCGACTTAAGGATCGCTTCGGATCAGGCGCGCTTCGGCACTGCGTTCGCGAAGGTTGGGTTTTCCGGAGATTTCGGCGGCACCTATACCCTTACGCAGTTGGTCGGCACCGCCAAGGCGCGCGAGCTTTATTTCACCGCCGAGGTAATTGCAGCGGATGAAGCCCTGCGGCTGGGTCTGGTGAACTGGATGGTCCCAGCGGTGGAGTTAAGCGGCCGAACCGAAACTATCGCACGCCAAATCGCCGATGGCCCGCGGATCGCGTTCGGCTATATGAAAAGCAATCTGAACCTCGCGCTGAAGTCCGACCTGCGCACGATTCTGGAGCGGGAAGCGTTGACGCAGACGCTCACCGGCCGCACCGCGGACCATCGCGAGGCGGTTACTGCATTTCACGAAAAACGCGCCCCGAAGTTCCAGGGCCGCTGAGGCACAGCCGCAAGCGAGGAATTTTCGATCATGCTCAAAACCGCAATTTGCGATCTGTTCGGAATCGAGACACCGATTTTTGCGGCTGCAATGGGTGGGGTAGCGATGGGCGAGCTGGCCGCCGCGGTGTCCGAGGCGGGTGCCTTCGGATCGCTTTCCAGCGCCGGTTTCGATGTCAGCGGCGTGCTCCATGAAATCGAAACCACCCGGCGCCTGACGCAAAAACCATTCGCGGTGGGACTGCTGATCCCACTGCTGCGCGAGGGCGTGTTCGAAGCGGTGCTGGCAGCTCGCGTCCCCGCGATCATTTTTTTCTGGGGTGATGCCGGTCCATTCGTTCAGCGATGCCGCGCAGCGGGAATCAAAGTGATCGTGCAGGTTGGTTCCGTAGCCGAAGCGGTGCAGGCCAAACATGCGGGTGCCGATGCGATAATCGCGCAAGGGCTCGAAGCCGGCGGTCATGTTCGCGGGACGGTTACCACGTTCGTATTGATTCCGGCGGTGCGCGATGCGATCGGCGAGCTGCCGTTAATCGCCGCCGGCGGTATCGCTGATGGACGCGGGCTGGCGGGCGCGATCGCGTTGGGCGCGGATGCCGCCATGTTCGGCACGCGTTTTATCGCGACGCGTGAGTCGGCGGCCCATCCGATCTACAAGCAGAAGGTAATCGACGCGCGTGAGGACCAGACGGTTTACACGATGCTGTTCGACATCGGATGGTCCGACGCGCCGCATCGCGTGATCCCCAACCATACAATTGCCCAGTGGGAGCGCGCGGGACGTCCCCCGAGCGGCCAGCGTCCGGGCGAGGGCGAAGTGATCGGGCGCAGCAAACGCGGTGGCCTCGAGCTGCCGCTGGTGCGTTATGGGGTGCATAATCCGTCGGGCTTCGTTGAGGGCCGGGTCGAGGAGATGGCGCTCTATGCCGGGCAATCGGTGGGATTGGTCAACGATCTGCTGCCCGCGGCCGAGGTGGTGCGCCGGATTGAAGCTGAAGCTTGCGAGTCGATCGTGGGCCGGCTGACGCCGCTAACTGTATAAACTATCGCGGCCAATGCCTTCCGGCTCGCGATTTCCTCTGCGATAATCATCGTCGTGGCAAACGAGAGAACGTCCGATGAGGTGATGGCGGCGCTGCGCCGGGTACATTATCCCGACTACGCGACCGATATCGTCAGTCTCGGAATCGTCGAGCAGGTCGCGCCCGCGCCTGAAGGTGGAATCGTGCTGACGCTGCGGCAGGCGAGCGCGAGCGAAGAGGTGACGCGGCGGCTGGCCGGCGAGATTCATCGGATCTTGACGCACGACCTCGGGATTCGCGCCGAGTTCCGGGTTCATCCGATACCGGCCGAACTGGGCGAGGTGACCGGGCGCGTTCGATTGCAAGGCGCACGTCATGTAATCGCGGTGGCCAGTGGCAAAGGCGGCGTCGGCAAATCGACGGTCGCGGCGAACCTCGCGATTGCACTGAGTCAGCTCGGCTTGAAGGTCGGATTGCTCGACGCGGATATTTACGGCCCATCGGTGCCGATGATGTTCGCGATCGGCTCCGAGCGTCCCAAATCGGCCGGTGGCGAAAGCTTTTACCCAATCGAGAAATATGGCGTTAAACTGATTTCGATTGGGTTTTTCGTCACCGATAAAACTCCGGTGATCTGGCGCGGGCCGATGGTGATGGGCGCCGTGCGCCAATTCCTGAACGATACCGTATGGGGCACCAATGATTTCCTCGTGGTGGACCTGCCGCCGGGCACCGGTGATGCGCAGTTGACGCTGGCGCAACTGGTCTCGGTCGATGGCATTGTGATCGTCACCACGCCGCAGGATGTTGCCACGCTCGACGCCGAGCGCGCGGTCAGAATGTTCCGGCAGGTGCACTGTCCGATTCTCGGTATCGTCGAGAACATGAGCTATTTCGTATGCCCTGATTGCGGCGAACGCGATGAGATTTTCGGCGCTGGCGGAGGTCAGAAAATGGCGAAGGCGGAGGGCGTCCCGTTGCTGGCGCAGATGCCGATTTCCCCTGAAGTCGGTGCCGCGGGCGACAGCGGAATGCCGATCACCTTGTCCCGTCCGGAGCATCCGGTGAGCCAGGCGTTCATGGCTTTGGCGCGGCGGGTGAACGAAGCAATGCCCGATTGAGCTTGCCACTTGTCCGGGTCAGCAGCTGCCGATATTCTTCAACTGCACGTAAGTGGCAGGTCTCCTGCTGTTAGTCCGATCGATGTCCACGCTCATAACTGAGGAATGCATCAACTGCGGCGCCTGCGCGCGGGAATGCCCGAATAATGCAATCTATGCGGGTGGCGAGCCCTGGCACCTCGACGGTCGTGAAGGTCCGCCATTGCGTGAGGACATTTTCTATATAGTTCCGGAAAAGTGCACTGAATGCGTGGGGTTTCATGAGGCCGAACGATGCGCCACGGTATGTCCGGTGGATTGCTGCATTCCGGATCCAGACATACCCGAAAGCGAAGCCGTACTGATTGATCGCGCTCGTAAAATCCATCCAGACACCGATTTCGGGACGAAATTCGTCTCGCGATTCCGAAAAAACTGACAGCAAATTTCGATGGGCAGGGATGAACGGCGGAATCGTCCCCCTTCGTAATTATTAGCGATGGGGTGTCATCGAGCTTAACAATGGCTATCCATGGTGTACTTTGTCAGTATGCTCAACTAGTCTTCTGCGGCACATGTGGGATTCGACCATACTTATAATACTTCTGGAGGACAGGGACCGGGCCGATTTAGCGGCGGCCACTTGGTGAGGTAAATGGGGAAGATTCGGGTTGCAATCGTCGGGGTCGGAAACTGCGCTTCCTCGTTGCTGCAGGGCTTCGAGTTCTACCGGAACGCTGCGGGTGACGATCGGGAAAAACCGGTCGGCCTGATGCACTACAATCTCGGCGGCTATCTTCCTGCTGACATCGAGGTGGTATGCGCTTTCGATATCGATGCCCGCAAGGTCGGCCAGCCGCTGGAGAACGCCTGCTTTGCCGCGCCTAACAATACCATAACGATTTGGCGCGACCTGCCCCATTATGGAGTCACCGTCGAGATGGGCGAGCTCCTCGATGGCATCGCGCCGCACATGGCCTCCTATCCGCCCGATCGCAGCTTCGTGGCCGCGAACGAAAAGCCGGTTGATATCGAACAGCGGTTGCGCGATACCGGCGCGGAAGTGATGCTCTGCTACCTGCCGGTCGGCAGCCAGCAGGCGGTCGAACGCTACGCCCGCGCATGCCTGGCCACCGGCGTCAGTTTGATCAACTGCATGCCGGTTTTTATCGTCTCCGATGAGAAATGGTCGCGCGAGTTTACCGAACGCGGCATTCCGATAATCGGCGATGACGTCAAATCGCAACTCGGCTCTACCATTTTGCATCGCACGATCATGAAGCTGTTTGCCGACCGCGGAATTCGGCTTCGGCATACCTACCAGCTCAACACCGGCGGCAACACCGATTTTCTTAACATGCTCGATCGGTCGCGGCTTGGCTCCAAGCGCAAGTCGAAGACCGAGGCGGTGCAAAGCGTGTTGCCGGAGCGCATGCCCGACACCGATGTCCATATCGGCCCGTCGGATTACGTCGCGTGGCAGAAGGACAATAAGGTCTGCTTCCTGCGGATCGAAGGCGAAGGCTTCGCCGGCATTCCGATCGAGGTCGAGCTGCGGATGTCGGTGCAGGACTCGCCCAATTCCGGTGGCGTGGTGATCGACGCGATCCGATGCCTCAAGCTGGCGCGCGATCGCAAGATTGGCGGTCCGCTTTACTCGATTGCCGCCTACACCATGAAACATCCGCCGCGCCAGATAGCCGACGATATTGCCCGCGATCGGGTCGAAAAATTTATTGCAGGCGAGATCGAACGCTGATCTGATCCGAGGACTCGAAAGCCCTTCAGCCGGTTCTGCTGGGAGCTTTCGTAGCAAGCGTCTTAGGCCATACAATTAGCGGGCGTGGCGCTGCTCAAGGACAAGACCATCGTGGTTGGCGTAAGCGGCGGAATCGCCGCCTACAAGGCCGCTGAACTGATCCGGCTGTTGACCGGGCGCGGGGCGCAGGTGCGGGTCATGATGACCCGCAATGCGGCCGAATTCATCACCCCGCTAACGCTCCAGACCTTGAGCGCCCATCCGGTAGCCACCAACACCTTCGACCTTACCCAGGAATCTGAAATCGGACATATCCGGCTTGCCGACCGCGCCGATGCGATCGTGATCGCGCCGGCCACCGCCGATATCATCGCCAGGGCCGCGGTCGGAATCGCCGACGACATTGTCACCACTGTGCTGCTGGCCGCGCGCTGTCCAATCGCGTTCGCACCGGCAATGAACGTCCACATGTATGCGCATCCGACAGTGGCGGAGAATCTGGCCCGGTTGCGTTCGCGCAACGTGGTGGTCATCGAACCTGACGAGGGCGAACTGGCTTGCGGTTACGAGGGCAAGGGTCGGCTGCCCGATCCGGTTGCGATCGTCGAGGAACTGGAGCGGATGCTTTCGCTGCGCGATCTGGCCGACGAACGGATACTGGTAACCGCCGGTCCCACGCGCGAGGCGATCGATCCGGTACGTTACATTTCGAATCATTCGTCGGGGAAAATGGGTTACGCGATCGCGCGCGCCGCCTGGCGGCGGGGCGCAGCCATACGCCTGGTGAGCGGACCATCCGTCCTCAAAGCCCCGCGCGGCGTCGAGCGGATCGAGACGGTAAGCGCGGCCGAGATGCTGGCCGCCACCGCGGAAAATTTTCCGTGGTGCTCGACGCTGGTGATGGCCGCGGCGGTGGCCGATTTTCGGCCCGCCCGACCGGCTGATCAAAAAATCAAAAAGAACGCGCGCGCGATGACGCTGGAATTGCAGCCGATCGCGGATGAGTTGCCGCGCTTGAGCGCCAAAAAAGGCGCACGGTTGATTATCGGTTTCGCGGCCGAGACCGGGAATCTCGAAGCGCATGCGGCCGAGAAGCTACGCCGCAAGAAGCTCGACCTGATCGTCGCCAATGACGTCACGCTCGAAGGCGCGGGCTTCGGATCGGACACCAATATCGTTACGCTAATCAGCGCCGATGGTAATCGTGAAAGTCATCCCAAACTGACCAAGGACGAAGTTGCGGACCTGATTCTGGATCGGCTGCTGGCGATCCGCAGCGGTTCGATGCCGCGCAAGAGCAGCCGCTCCGCATAGCCATATGACCAAGTTGAAGCCGGAGGTGCCTTCCCGATGAGCCGGCTGGAGCTCGATCCGGATCGCAAGCTGCTGCTGGCGACGCTGCGCGACTATGTCGAGCAGCTTCGCGAAGAGGGTCTCGAAGGCGTGCCCTGCGCGCCGAAGACCTCCGCGGCACCGTCTGCCCGGATTGCTCGTGCGGGGACGCCGACGCCGTCCGCGGCGCAAGTCCCGCCCGGCAATTCGCCGAATCCGTCAGGAGCCGCTGAAATACTGGCGAAGTATCCGGGCCTCGAAAATTGCAACACGCTCGAAGCCATGCGCGACTTCATCGGCGATTGCCGCCGATGCAAACTCGCGCCTGAACGGATCAATCTGGTGTTTGGGGTCGGCAACCCGAAGGCCGAGCTGATGTTTGT
>DAHVFB010000108.1 GCA_027317185.1 Deltaproteobacteria bacterium | reverse complement strand
CCCATGCGCTGCGCTCAGGGTGACAGTAGAGCCTTGTGCAGAGGTTCCCTAAAGCTCCCCGATTCCATCCGGGTCCACTTGGAGGGTTCCGCAATGCCGCCTCGTTCAGTATCCACTGCCAGTCTGACCTTTGGACTGGTTTCGATTCCGGTGCGCCTGTTTCCGGCGACCAGTTCCAAGGCGATCAGGTTCAATCTTCTGCACGCCAAGGATAAGAGCCGAATCCAGGAAAAGATCTTTTGTCCAGTGGAAGAGCAAATTGTCGATCGAAGCGAGCTGGTGCGCGGCTATGAAGTCGAGAAAGGCCGCTACGTAACTTTCACGGACGAAGAATTAAAAGAACTCGATGCGCAGGCTGATCACGCGATCGAAATCGCCGAATTCATTCCTGTCACCGAAGTCGATCCGGTGTATTTCGAAAACTCATATTTGCTCGGATGCGAGCCGACGTCAGCCAAAGCCTATCACCTGCTGAAGGAAGCTATGGCGAACGCCAACCGCGTCGGGTTGGCGAAGTTTACGATGCGCGGCAAGGAACGCCTGGTATTGATCCGTCCGTTCGATAAAGGCCTGATGCTCCATACGATGTACTATGAGGACGAAGTTCGATCGTTCAAGGAAATCGATCATGGCGCGGATGCGCCGGTCAAGGACTCGGAACTGAACCTCGCAAAACGCCTGCTCGCGGATCTGACGGAAAAAAAGTTCACTCCGGAAAAATACAAAGATACTTACCGCGAGCGCGTAATCGAAGCGGCCACGCAGAAGATGGCCGGCCATGAAATTACCGAGTCCACACCCGAGGTGCGCAAGGGCCAGGTGATCGATCTGATGAGCGCGCTAAAGGAATCGCTTAAGAAACGGGGCGTCTCGATCGGCGCCGATCGCAAGGAAGATGAAGAAGGCGCCGAGCCTGCGGAGCGCAAAGTTGCTCACGGATCGCGGCGGGCGCCGCGCGCGCGTCTCACCCGCTGACGCCGCCACCCTCGCGCGCCAGTATGCGCCACGCCTGATGGGCATGGGTCCGGGTTGGAAGCATTTCGGCATCGCGAACCGCATCGTCGATGCCTCTAGGCAAATACCGCAGTAAACGGAGCGCCGATCGCACGCCCGAACCGTTCGGCGGCGCGGTCTCAGCGCATAGCTCGCAGACGCGCGGAATCTTCGTCGTGCAAAAGCACGCCGCGCGCCGTTTGCACTATGATTTCCGGCTCGAGATGGAAGGAGTTTTGCGTTCGTGGGCAGTGCCGAAAGGCCCTTCGCTAAATCCCGCTGACAAGCACCTGGCAGTCGCGGTCGAAGATCATCCGCTGGAATACGGCGATTTCGAAGGTGTGATTCCCGAAGGTAACTATGGCGCCGGCGCGGTCATCGTATGGGATCGCGGCGAGTGGAGCGCGCAGGATTTTCATGGGAACGCCGCTGACGCAATCCGCGCGGGCAAGCTCGATATAGTGCTGCGCGGATTCAAGCTGAACGGCGCCTATACGCTGGTGCGGACCGGAGCACGCCGAGCAGATCCCGAGCACGAGAAAAATTGGCTTCTGATCAAGAAGCGCGATGAATTCGCCCGCGCCGACGACGTATTCGAGGCGCATCCACGTTCGGTGCTGTCCGGATTGACGATCGAGGAGCTGCGCGACGCTCCGGCCGCGGGGCGCAAAGCCGCGGCATACCTCGCGCGGCAGCATCTCGGCGAATTCTCCAGGCCGCTGCGCCGGGCGGATTTTCCGCTGATGCTGGCCAAGCTCGGGGACAAGCCCTTCGACAGCGACAAGTGGCTATACGAGCTCAAGTACGATGGTGTCAGAGTACTGGCTATTCGCGATGCGGGAGCAATCCAGCTGTTCGCTCGCAGCGGGACTGACATTACTAATCGATATCCCGAAGTAGTTTTGGCGCTGAAGGCCCATCCTTTCGATCGATTCGCCATCGACGGAGAAGTCGTCGCCGTCAACGACCACGGGCGTCCGGATTTTCAGCTTCTACAGACGCGAATGCATGTAAACGACAAACGCCGGATCGCGCGCCTCAGCTACGCCGTTCCGGTCCGCTATTTTGTCTTCGATATACTGGCGTTTGATCGCTACGACGCGCGTACCCTGCCCCTGGAGAAGCGTAAGCAACTGCTTAGCGAATTGATCATGGGCGATGGCCCGGTACGCTACTGCGACCACGTGGTGGCGCGTGGAACCGACTTTTATCACGCGGTCGCCGAACATCAACTGGAAGGAATGATCGCGAAACTCCGCAGTTCGCCGTATCGCGGCGCCCGTAGCGGGGATTGGCTCAAGATCAAATGCCCGCTCATCAGGAATTTCGTAATCGGCGGATATACAGATCCCGGAGGAACGCGAACCCACTTCGGCGCGCTGCTCCTGGGACAATACGAGCAAGACGGCGCATTGCGCTTTACCGACAAGGCCGGCACCGGGTTTAATCGCGACTTGCTGCGCAAGCTTCACGCGATGCTGCTGGAGCGCGCTCAATCGAATTCTCCGTTTCGCAAAGCGCAATTCAATGAACCTTCTCCGGCCAAAGATGCGCATTTCGTACGGCCGGAATTGGTCGGCAAGATCAAGTTCAGCGAGTGGACCGATCACGGCGGCGTAAGGCAGCCGAGCTTTCTGGAACTCGCCGAAAACGCCGATCCCCGCCAATGCCTATATGAAGGTCCGAACGGCCTTTCGAATCGCGCCACGGAACCGATTGTCAGTATCGAGGAACTCGATACTTCCGGACGGAACGGAAAGATTGAGAAGCCGGTTGCCTCGGTAACGCATCCCGAAAAAGTATTCTGGCCGGAGCAGGGATATACCAAAGGCGATCTGGTCGCTTACTATCGACTGATTGCAAAATGGATGCTGCCGTATCTGGCGGATCGGCCGGTGATGCTGACGCGATTTCCAGATGGTATCGAAGGCAAAATGTTCTATCAGAAGGACGCACCGGCTTTCGTACCGTCCTGGATCCGGACGGCAAAGATTTATGCCGAAGACTCGCAGAGGGAAATCGCCTATTTCATTTTGGACAACGAAGAGGCTATTGCCTATGTGGCTAATTTAGCCGCGATTACGATTCACATCTGGTCCTCACGCGTCACGAGCCTGGAACATCCCGATTGGCTGCTGTTTGACATCGATCCCAAGGGCTCGACGACACGAGCTGCGTTTCGTGTCGCGCAAGAGGTGGCTCGCGTCCTGCGCGAGGTAGGGCTGGAACCGTGCCTGAAAACCTCAGGCCAGATGGGTCTTCACGTCGTAGTTGGACTGGCGCCAAAATATACTTACGAGCAGGCAAAAATGTTCTCTGAATTGGTTGCCCAGACGGTCGTAAATCGAATTCCTAAAATCGCTACGATCAATCGAAATCCCGGATCCCGCCAGGGCCGAGTGTATATCGATTATTTGCAGCTCGGCCATGGCAAAACGATCGCGGCGCCATTTTCGGTGCGTCCCGTTCCGGGCGCGGCGGTATCGGCACCGATGAGATGGACGGAGCTTCATTCGACGCTCGATCCTTCATCGTACAATATCAAGAACATGGCGGCGCGAATGAACCGACTGAAACGAGATCCCTTCGTCGACGTGTTGACGAAGAAGGCGATCCTTGAGGAGCCGACTCATCGCCTCGAGCCGATGCTCGCTCACCCAGGGCGACGGAATCGGAGCTGACCGTCTAACCTGCAAGCTCGCCGTCGTCACCAAATTCGAACTTGTTATACAGCCAACCGGCCGCGATACGGACGTTGCCGGCAATTGACTCGCAGCGGAATAGCGCGGTGCTGTTGCGCACCAGCAACTCGCCTGAGTTGCAGTGGCGAAACAGCGGACGGCCTCGCCCCGGATTCTGCTGCGAACGGAGAGGGGTTGTACTATTGCTGGTGTATTTTCGTTCGCTGCAAAATGGACCGCGAACCAAAGAGGCGACTCTGCCCAAATAGGCAAGTTACGCCAGATTTGGCTATGGTCTCCGCGATTTTTCAAAGCGCAAGGCTTTCCGAAGAATAAATAGCGCATATCAAGGCTCTTGCTCGGTCGCGAAAGTTAGCCGCGCTTGGTTCGAGTCTGGCGGCGCTCACTTTGTCGTCGTTTACAATAAATTTGGTTCAGATCAGGCACCGGGATTGCTCCTATTGGTATGACGCATCAATTTGTACATACCAGCAAAAACGGCGCACCAGCATCGGTGGAAGGGTGGCGATTCTTGACCAAGAGCAGGCTTCTCTGGACGGCGATGGCGGGGTTGCTAGTTGCCGCTACTATTGCGACGCCCGCGCGAGCCCAGGGCACGGGCGCGCAAATCGACGAAAGCGCAGTGAGTACGGTAGTTTATGTCGATCAGTCGAATCCCGCTGCCAGCGACAGCAATCCCGGCACTCAGATACAGCCGCTGCGGACGATCAGTGCGGCACTCGTGATAGCGCAGAACAACATCGCGAGTGGCACGAAACTCGAGATTGGCCCGGGAATTTACCGCGAAAGCATTGATCTGAACGGCTTCAGCACCTCGGATCCGGCTCCGCTGATTATCGAGGCGATTGACCCAGGCACTGCGATCATTTCCGGTGCCGACGTTTGGAACGGCGGCTGGCAGCCGCAGAGCGGCGGCACGTACACTCATCCGTGGCCCTATAGCTGGGGCGCTGCGCCCTCGCCGTCGCGATGGCCGCAGCTGCAGCCGATCGTCACCCGGCGCGAGATGGTGATTATAAACGGGACACCGCTTGAGCAGGTGATGTCGCTGCCGCTGCCTCAGGCCGGGACGTTCTACATCGCTGACGGCAGCACAATCACAATCTGGCCGCCATCAGGCACCGACCTGGCCAGCGCAACGATCGAGGTGGCGACCCGCGCGGGACTGCTGCGGACGCCCACCGGCATCAGCAACCTGGTACTGCGCGGCCTGACCTTCGAGTACGATTCCACGGCGGTTAACGGTGTTGGCAACGGAGCGGTGAAGCTCTCGGGCGGATCGAATATTTTGGTCGACAGCTGCGTCTTCAGATACAATAATTGGTTGGGCATTTCGGTATCGGGAAATCCGGCGCGGAACGTCACAATCCGCAACAGCCTGGCCGACCATAACGGCGAGAATGGCGTTGCGCTGTCGATGATCAAGAATCTGCTCTACGACAATAACCAGACGTCAAATAACAACTGGCGCGGGGCGGCGGGCGGCTTCGTCGGCTTCGATGCCGACGGCATCAAGGTCACGCGCATCCATGCGGCCACTTTTTCGAATTCGGTGTCGGCCTACAATCAGACTGGCGGCGTCTGGTTCGATACCGACAACGCCGACATTTTGATTCAGGGCTACCAGCTCTGCGGCAATCTAACCAACGGGATGTTTGTTGAAGCGAGCCAGGGTCCGGTCAGTGTCGAGAACAGCCTCATCATTGACAATGGTTCCAACGGTTTCCAGATGGCTAATTCGACCGGCGTAAGCGTGATTAACAATACGACGTACAACAATGCGCGGGCGGCAGTCTTCATCGGCGGCAGCGATTCGCCGCGTAACGTGGTTAATTTCGAAAACGGCCAGACTTATGCGCTCTACTCCCAATACTTCACACACACCGGCAACGACCTGGTGGGTACGTCGTCACAGGCCGCGGTGCTGAGCTCGAGCCTGTCGAGTTCTTGGATGCTCTTTGTCCAGAGCCTGAATTCCGATTACAACGTCTGGTTCAATCCCTACAATAGTCTCTCGTTTTCGTCCGCGTTTGGTTCGCAAAATCTCGGCGGATGGCAAAGTAGCTCTGCCCAGGATTCGCACTCGACGTGGGCTAATCCCAACGATTCCCTGCCGGCCTATTGCGGCGTGCCGGATCCGCCGCCCGGCCCCATCCAAACTCCTACGCCCACGCCCTCAGCAACGCCCACTCCGGGTCCAACTCCAACGCCGACGGCAATTCCGGCGCCCACGTCAACCGCAAGGCCGACGCCGACTTCGACTCCAACGCCCACGTCGACCGCAACACCGACGCCCACTCCCATAGTGGCCGCCCCAACGGGGCCGGCAACTGTCACGCCGGCCTCGGCTAATTTCGGCAGTCGGGCGGTCGGCTCGACCAGCGCGCTCCGCACTATCCTGGTGATGAACCGATACGGCAACAGCGCTCCCCTGGTGATTGGCCAGATGGCGGTCGAAGGGAGCGGCGGCTTTGCGATCGTTCCGTCGATGACCACGTGCACGATCGGGCGCGCACTCCGGCCGACCGCGCAATGCCTGATCGCGGTGACGTTCACGCCGGCCGCGACCGGGGCGCAGCGCGGTTCACTCACGATCGTCGACAATGCGATAAATAGCCCGCAGTCCGTCATGCTCGTCGGCACGGGTTACTAATAGGGGCGGCGGCGGCGGCCGACATCCTGCCGCGACCACGGGATCAGCGAGGGCGACGCGTTAGCGCAGCGTCACCTCGCTGACCCAGCGTAGGTAGCGAGAAATTTTTCGATAAATGAGCATCGGATTGGTTCAGTTGTCCGCGCGGTATTCGATCGCGCGCCATCTTGGGCATGGATGCGGTGGTTGCCATGCTGGGACTCTTCATGGCCGCAACCGATATGCCGAATCGTTGCGCCAGGTGCGCGATCTCCGCGCTCGCAGAAATGCCCGCCTCAGCCGAGCGAGTTTCCGGGTAATTAACTCACTGCGGTCGTTCGCGCTTGCGATTGCGGATGAACCGCGCGCCACTTCCCGTACGACGGAACTTGACAGTGGCGTAACCCCGACCAGAATCCGCACCCGCAGGTGCTTCCGGCCCCGCAATACTTACCTATTCACGTTGGTTCGGCGGCACGCTTTGCGCGTGGTTTCGCCGGTCGTATGACTAGCACTGGGCACCTGGCCTCGCGGATAACCTGCTCGGCGACGCTTCCGAGCAAAAGATGACGGACCCCGGCTCGTCCGTGTGTCCCCACTACGATCAGATCGACGTCTCGATCATTCGCCTCTCTCACGATATCGACATCTGGCAACCCGCTCTTAATACATATCTCGGTATGCAAGTTTGCCGACCCATGATGGCGAACAAGCTCTTCGAGGCGGGTCCGAGCGTCACGCTCCCATCTGGGATTTCCGGCGAACGGCACAGGCACATCCATGTCCGCGGCGGGCACCCTGGCCACGTGAAGAACATAAAGCGTTGCGTCATTCTCCTTGGCAAGGGCGGCGGCAAGAAGAAATGTTGTAATTAAATGTTCGTCGAAGTCCACAGCGCAGAGTATCTTCGTATAGCCTAGCATTCAGTCCTCGCGATTGGACGTACTTTTACGATTCGTTGTACAACTACAGAGTTTGATATCACCTTTTTTGACTTACGGTAATACTCCCATGCAACATAATGATGAACCTGCATTCGATTCCCTGAAACTTATGCCGTCCGCGCTCACCTGATAGCGTCGAGCGATCGATTCGCCGCACCGCGCTCCCATTCGTAAGAACTGTTGGACTCGTTCCTGGCGGCCTTGATCATTTGAATTCCGGCCTCTTCCGCCTTGTAGCTGATCAATGCCTCCAAACGTGCCCAGGGCAGTTGCGCCGGTTCCCTGATAATCACCCGAAGTACGGTCACTTGATGCTTCAGACTCCATTCCACTATTTGGTGTGATAGCTGATGCAGCGGCCCCTGAGCCCATTCTTCGAAGCTACCTGCCTTCAAAAGCGAGATGCGAAGCGTGCGACGCCGTCCCGGCTTGCCGAGATGCTTTCTAAGGCGGGTATGAATTCCGGCGAAGTGCGCCTTCATGACGGCGAGGCGATGGATCGCGTCATTTAGCGCGAGCCTCTGGTCGCCACTTCGGACATGGCAATCGTCGCTGGAGCATTCAAGGAAGGCCTCGCCGCCGCTCAGGGCGGGCGCCTCCATCGACTTGCTATACGAGACGAAAGCGACAACCTTCCGGCCGGGCCGTTCAAATACCACCGCCAGCCTGGTCAATCGATAATTTCCGGTTTCGAGGTTGTTGACTACTTTCGACAGCCATATATCCCTATCAACAGCCGGCATCCAGACTGGAAACACGGTCGCCATAGCGTTACGAGCCGGATGCAATCGAACCTTCAGGACGAGCTTATTGTCCCGCAGGCGTTCCAGAATCACGCCTTGACCGCGGATCACGAGCGCTCGATTGGCCGAAAAGCGCGCCAACGTTTCTTCGCCTTTCAGGATTCGCTTTCCAAGTCTGCGCCATATTCCTATGCATTCGCTACTGACTGCGTCGCGAACTGCCGACGACAGCATCGTTCGATAGTCCGTATATGGATGCAGGCCACCCAGTCCCTTGGTTTTAGCATAGGATTCGGTCAATAGATGATTACCGAAGTGTGCACACAAGTACGAAATGCGCCGTAACTCCACCCACTCCTTACCGCCGGGGATCATGAGCGGCACCCGGCAAGTACGATGCACGATACGCTGTCGCCCCTTCTCGTTCATACGCACTTCTCGATCATCTTCGCTCCCTTGCGATATGTGGCCAATGCAGTTGGCCTCGATCTGACTTCGAGTCAGACAATCCAGGGAATCGTTTCGCTGGAGCGAAAGCTTTACGCTTGATGTTTCACGCTTGGCGGTTCAGTCATTCGAGCGGTCCCCGACGTATTCCGCGGCGCGCGGCGCGTTGTGGATTCGCAAATAACCATTTTCAACTACTATCAAGATTTGTCATCCCGCCTCCGGACACTTCGGTCAAGCGTCAGCGGCTTGCGCCGACCGTCGCGCATGGTCCCTTGCCGCCAATCGTCACCGTCTAGACCTTCGATAGAGCACGGCCGGTAGCCTCATCGACTGCAGCTTTTGCCACTGACCATTGGTACAATGCACTCGCGTAAGCCGCATCGTCAGCGGTGAAGTGACGCTGGGCGTCTTCCAATTCCACGATATTGGTCAGGCCGGCCTCGTAGCGCTTTTCGGCGAGCTCGAGTTCGGCGCTTGAAGCCGCCAAAGTTTTCTGTGCGCGTCTGATGCGATCCAGAGAAGCCTGCCAATCCAGAAATGTGGTCTGGACCTGAAGAATGATTCGTTGCTGCAAATCTTCGATCGCGTACTGCGCGGAACGTTGGCGCGCCTTCGCCTCGGCGATTTGATCAGTGGTCAGAAAGCTGTTGAAGATTGGCCACGTGATCATAACGCCAATATTGAAATTGTTCGCGGCTGGCAGGCCGGTCCCCATCGCCGAATATCCGCCTAATGCATTAACAGTAGGATAGTTATCGCTATTGTATTGGACTATTTCCGCGCCCAGAGCCTTCGCCTGATTTTCGAGGTCGAGCAGATCCGGCCGCTGCCTCAGCGCTAATTGAAGCAGAGGCTGCTCCGCTTCGTTCACGGACGAGTATGTGAGAACGTCCGCGAGATGGTAATCGGGTGCTCGAGCACCCAACCCTAAAGCGTTGTTCAATGCGACTTTTGCGTCGCCATATTCGTTGCGAGCATCGACCAGATGCAGTTGCGCACGTTCGACTTCAGCCTGGGTAACGTAGACATCAAGTTGAGGGCGAAGTCCGGCATTGGCCTTGACCTCCGCCTCGTGGAGGTGAAACTGGCGCTGCTCCAGCGCTTTTTCGTATACTTTTATCAATTGCTTAGCCTGAAGCACCCCAAAGTAGCGCTGCGAAACCTCATAGATCAGATCGAGCTTAGCTAACTGATCGGCCGCCAATACTGATGCGGCTTCATACCGGCGCTGGGAGACATACCCGTGCCGCCGGCCAAAATCGAAAAGAAACTGCGACACCGCGAGCCCGCCCATGTAGTTGTTCGCGGTATTTGCGCTCTGGGCGAAATCATTGCCTGGTAGATTATGGTTGCGTCCTGTCATCCGCGGAAAAGCACCCGCATAATCGTAATAGCTGGTGTTGCCGATCCCATTATTGGTACTGCCAATATCCTCTCCGAGGATCATAGCTTGAGGACCAAGATACGAACGGGCTTCGCCGACCCGAGCGACTGATGCATTGACGTCCTCGGCGGCCTCCTTGATTCTTGGATGATACTCAAGTGCGACCGAGATTGCCTCTTTGAGCGTCAACTGAGTACCGGATGCGAAGGGCACCGAAGTATCTATCGGGACTCCCGGCACCTGCTGGAATGCAGGGTTCGTGATCACGGCCGATGACCCCGGCGATCTCACGGCAGGCAGTGGTGCTGTTGCCGACGGGACATTGGTGTTCTGGTTTAACGAAAGAGTGCTGGTCTCTGCGAGGCCTGCAGAACCGTAAGTAATGATTGATATGCAGAACAATATTTCGAGAGTCCGCCTGACCTTCATAAATCTTCTCCGAGGATTCTAGGTATTCGGGATGGGAGACTTTTCGGTAATCCGGCTCGACCCGTCGCTATCCGGTGGTGAGCCCGCTTCATGGGCGGCGTCTGGCAAACGGAAACGCACTCCTTCCCCAAGGGTAAGCGCACTGCTGTAAGTCCCGACAACCAGTGACTTATCGGTCAGCCCAGACATGATTTCCACGCGATCTCCGTCACTAAGTCCGGTAGACACCGGAACCTCCGCGAGGTGGCCCTCCTTGACAACCAGAACGCGAGCCGTATCGCCGTGGCCCTGAATCGCGGAGCTCGGTATATTCAGCGCGTCACTATGACGGATCAAGTCGAGCGTGACGTGTGCGTAACTTCGCGGATAAAGCACACGGCCTGGATTATCTATGTCTACCTCAGTCAACATCGTACGAGTGGCCAAATCCAATGAATTGGCGAACCGCGCCACTTTGCCGGTGAAGACGCGATTTGGGAATTCGTCGAAATGCAGCACCGCCGGCGTCCCCTTCCGAATCAGTGGATACGCATTCTCCGGAACGTAGATATAGACCCTCAACTGATCGATGTCCGCGATTGTAAGGATCGGGCCGCCTCCGCTGCGGTGACCCCCCGCTCCCTCAGTGGCTCCTGGCGATATCAGACCGGAGGTCTCGTCGACACCGATGTCTCCGCCACCGGCACGAATCAAAGCACCTGGATCGGCGAAACGACCGGTGATCACGCCAGAAAAAGGGGCGACGACCTGTGTGTACTCAATCATTGTCTGCAGCGTTCGCGCTCCGGCCTGCGATTCCTCATATTTGGCAAAAGCCATATCCACGTCTTCCTGCGACACCAATCGAGGATCTGACTGCTGGACGCGCTTGAGTCTGTCGTATGTAATTTCGGCGATTTTGAGACTCGCTTGGGCGCGCGCAAGATTCGAATGGAGCTCTGGTACTTCAATCTGCGCCAGCACCTGGCCTTTCTTCACCCAGTCTCCCTTATCGACGCTGATAGATTGAAGATATCCAGTAACCTTGGTGTGCAGTGCGGCTTCATAAAATCCTACCAGGTCGCCCGGTAAATCGATGGTTCGCACCATGTCGCTGCGCTGCGGACGTATAACCTTAACGATTGGCGTGCTCACCACGGGGGTTGCCTGACCGGCAGGCTTCCCGCATGCCCACGCCATCGTCAGCATCGCCACGATTATCATCAACCGCCATGACTTCATCGCACTCACTGTCCGACCTCACTCTGCCCACTTGAATAAAACAGCTCGTACATGCACGGAACCAGTACAAGCGCCAAGATTGTAGACGCGGCCAATCCGCCGATCGCGGCACGCGCGAGCGGCGCCGAAGCCTCCGATGTCAGTGCGATTGGTAACAAGCCAACCACCGTGGCCAGCGCCGTAATTAGTATTGGTCTCATGCGGATTCGCGCTGAATCCGTAACTGCCTTGCGCAATTCGTCGCCCAGCCGCACCCGCTCATTTGCGAAGTCAACCAAAAGGATCGCGTTCGACACCGCGATCCCGACCATATAGATAATGCCCATGAAGGATTCGATATTGAGCGTCGTGCCTGTCGCCCAGAGAATCCAGATCACGCCAATAAGGCCCATCGGCACCGCAAACATCACGATCAGAGGGTCGAGAAAGGAGCGAAACTGTGCGACCATGACCAGGTAAACCAGGACCACGGCGATGAACAAGCCGAAGTCCATGCTGGCGAACGACGAACGCATCGCGGCTATCGAGCCTCGATAGTTAATCACCACGCCCTTAGGTACTTTCAGAGGATTAAGCGCGTTCTCGATGGCAGTCTGCGTGCCGCCCAGATTGGCGCCGCTGGGTGATACCAGGAGGTCAACCACACGCTGAATGTTGTAATGGTCCGCCTCGGAAGGATGATATTCCGGAACGATCGACGCGACATCGCGCAGCAGCAGGCTCTGCGCGTGGCCGGTCGCTTTCGGACTGCTTTTAACCGGAATATTCTTGAGCGTTTCGAGGGAATTAAAACCTTTGTCCGCCGCGGCGTACTGCACAGTTAAGAAGTAATCGTTACTGTTCGCACGATCGATCCAGATCGATGGTTTTATGTAGAGATTGGAATTCAGCGCGGTAATCACGTTGGCGATAACATTCTTTTGATTGATACCAAGCCGAGCCGACCTGACCCGGTCAACATTGATATTCAGCGTTGGGTACTGGGATTCCTGCTGGATAAAGGTCTGGGACACCTGCGGAAGACCTTGAAGTACCTTTTGTGCGTCGCCGGCAGCCTCGTACAGGTGCGCAAATTGGCTGCCTGCGAACTGCACATCGATCGGCGCCATCATGCCGAAATTGAGCACCGCATCCACGATGCTGCCCGACGAGAAAAGTGTGCGTGCTTCCGGCAGTTCGATCGGCAGCAGTTGCCTGAGCTTAGCCACGTAGGAGCTGGTAGGGTCCTTGTGATTAGGCTTGAGCTCAACCTGGATAAAGCCCGAATCTTCGGCTGCGTTCGGAGAATAGATTGCCGAGATGCTCGGGGCGAGGCCGATGTTGGATACCACCATGTCGAGATCGCCTGGCGGAATCGTACGCTTGATGACCGCCTCAATACTGCGCGCCAGGTCGGTCGTTCGCTCGATGCGCGTACCGGCCGGAGCGCGAAAATTGATCGTGAACGCGCCTGCGTCGGTTTGCGGAAAGAGTTCAGTCCCAAGCAATGGGTACATTGCCAGGGAAACCACGAACAACACAGTTACTCCCGCGATTACCGGCAATTTGTGGTCGAGCGCGAAGCTTAGCCATCTTTCGTAGTGATGAGAGAAATTGTCATAACCGCGACGAAAGCCCGCGAAAAGGCCGCCGCCAGCTTCCACCGAACGGGCCTCTTCGGCGGTAAGAAAGCGCGCACAATATATTGGGATCACCGTCATGGCGATCAGGTACGAGGCTCCGATCGACAGAACCACCGCCAGCGCCAGAGCGCTGAATAGATACTTCGCGACTCCGAACAGAAACATCACCGGAAAGAAAACGATGCAGGTCGTAAGGGTGATCGCGAGAACTGACAGGGCTACTTCGTCGGCACCCTGGCGAACCGCAATGGCCGGCTCTTCACCCTCGGCGAGATGGCGATTGATATTCTCCAGCACGATCACTGAATTATCGACGAGGCGGCCAATCGCCAGGGCGAATCCGCCGAGGGTCATGATGTTGATGGTCGATCCGTTCAGGTAGAGGCCGAAGGCGCCGGCGAGAATCGAGAGCGGAATCGAAAGGAAAATCGCCAGGGTCGAGCGGAAGCTGCCCAGAAAGATAAGTATCATCAGCGAAGCCAGGACCGAGCCGGACACCGCCTCATGCTCCAGGCTGTCGACGGCCTGCCTGATGTAAGTTGATTGGTCGAAAATGGTTTTGAGCTTCATCCCGGGCGGCAGGCCGAAGACCTTGGGCAGCAGGTTCTTGACGCCGTCCACCACCGAGATGGTATTGGCGCCGACCTGCCGCAGCACCGGGATATATAC
>DAHVFB010000107.1 GCA_027317185.1 Deltaproteobacteria bacterium | reverse complement strand
GCCGAAGAAGATGGCGTTGGAGCTGTTCAAGCCGTTCATCTACAGCAAGCTGGAGGAGCGCGGCTACGTAACCACGATCAAAAGCGCCAAAAAGCTGGTCGAAAAAGAGGGCAAGGATGTCTGGGATATCCTCGACGAGGTGATCCGCGAGCATCCGGTGTTGCTCAACCGCGCGCCGACGCTGCATCGATTGGGGATTCAGGCCTTCGAGCCGGTGCTGATCGAGGGCAAGGCGATCCAGCTCCATCCGCTGGTCTGCGTGGCCTACAATGCCGACTTCGACGGCGATCAGATGGCGGTGCATGTGCCGCTGTCGATCGAGGCGCAGGTCGAGTCGCGGGCCTTGATGATGTCGACCAACAACATTCTGTCGCCGGCCTCGGGCAAGCCGATCATCGTGCCGACGCAGGACATGGTGTTGGGTCTGTACTACATGACCCGCGAGCGTCCGCTGGCGCGGGGCGAGGGCAAGGTCTTCGCCAATCCGGAAGAGGTGCGGATCGCATACGACCATGGCGAGATCAGTCTGCACGCGCGGATCGTGGTCCGCATGCCGGTCAGCAAGATCGACGATAAATCGCATCTGTTCGACGAGCTCGAGGACGGCAAAGCCACTGCGGTGGCGGCGCGCGACGACGATGGTGGGGCCGCGATTCCGATCGAGCGGATAGAGACCACGGTCGGCCGCGTGCTGCTGTACGAGGTGGTGCCGCCGACGGTTGCCTTCGCCGAGGTGAACAAGACCATGAAAAAGCGGGAGCTGGGCAATCTGATTGACCTGGTTTACCGCAAGGCGGGCAACAAGGCGACGGTTATCTTCGCCGACCGGCTTAAGGATATCGGCTTCGAATTCGCAACCCGGGCCGGAATTTCGATTTCAATCAAGGACATGACAATTCCGCCGCAAAAAGCGCAGTTGCTGGCCGGCGCGCAGGCGGAAGTGGCGGAAATTCACAAGCAGTACAACAACGGCGTGATCACCGACGGCGAGCGCTACAACAAGGTGGTCGATATCTGGGCCGAGGTTCAGGATCAAATCGGCGCTTCGGTGATCAAGGGGTTGTCGACCGAGGTTTACGGCAAGGACAAGGACGGCAAGGAAATCACCGGGCCGTCGTTCAATCCGATTTTTATCATGGCGGACTCCGGCGCGCGCGGCTCCGAGCAGCAGATTCGGCAGCTGGCCGGCCTGCGCGGCCTGATGGCGAAGCCGTCGGGCGAAATTATCGAGACTCCGATTACCGCGAATTTCCGTGAAGGCCTGACCGTGCTGCAGTACTTCATCTCGACCCACGGCGCGCGCAAGGGTCTGGCGGATACCGCCCTCAAGACCGCCAACTCGGGTTACCTGACCCGCCGGCTGGTCGACGTGGCGCAGGATTCGATTATCAACGAAGACGATTGCGGCACGCTGGACGGAATCGAAATGACGCCGCTGGTCGAAGGCGGCGAAGTGATCGAGGGTCTCGGCGACCGGGTGCTGGGACGGGTGGCGCTCGAAGAGTTGCGCGACCCGTTCACCGGCAACGTGCTGGTGCGGGCCAACGAGATGATCGATGAGGACAAGGTGGCCGAGATCGAGGAAGCCGGCCTCGAGCGGGTGAAAATTCGATCGGTGCTCACCTGTCAATCCCGCCGCGGGGTTTGTATCAAATGTTATGGACGCGATCTTGGCCGTGGCCATGTGGTCAATATCGGCGAAGCGATCGGAATCATGGCGGCGCAGTCGATCGGCGAGCCGGGCACCCAGCTCACGATGCGGACCTTCCATATCGGCGGTACCGCTTCGCGCCGCGCTGAGCAGACCGAGCTTGAATCGCGCAACGAGGGTCTCGTGCGCCTGCACAACGTCAATACCGTGCGTGGCCGCGACGGCCATCTGGTGGTGATGTCCCGCCACGGCGAAGTGGCTATCACCGCGGAGGTGACCAGCGAAGCCACGCCAGGGATACGGCGCGAACGAGAACGCGAGCGTTATCCACTGGTCTACGGCGCCAAGCTGCTTAAGGGCGAGGGCGAGCGGGTCAAGGCGGGCGAGAAGATCGCTGAGTGGGATCCGTACACCACGCCGATCGTCACCGAAGTCGATGGAGTGGTCAAATACGGCGATATTTTGGAAGGCAAGACCATGGAAGAGCGGGTGGACGAGCGCACCGGCGCCCGTTCGAACGTAATCGTCGAATTCAAGGATCTCGACGTGCGCCCGCGGATTTCGCTTAAGGATGCGGCGGGCAAGACTGCCCGGATCCCAAACTCAAGGCTCGACGCACGCTATTATCTGCCGGTTGGCGCGTATATCAGCGTGGCCGAGGGCACTGCGATCAGCGCCGGCGACGTAATCGCGCGTATCCCGCGCGAGACCACCAAAACCAAGGACATCACCGGCGGTCTGCCGCGGGTGGCGGAACTGTTCGAGGCCCGCAAACCCAAGGAGTTCGCGGTCATCTCGGAAATCGACGGGATGGTCTCGTTCGGCAAGGATACCAAGGGCAAGCGCAAGGTGGTGGTCACTCCCGAAGTGGGCGAGCCGCGTGAATATCCGATTCCGAAGGGTAAGCATATCGGGGTGCACGAAGGCGATGTGGTCAAGGCGGGCGAGCCGTTGATGGAAGGTTCCTCGAATCCGCATGACATCCTGACCATTTTGGGAGAAAAGGCGCTGGCCAAGTACCTGGTCGACGAAATCCAGGAAATCTACCGTTTGCAGGGCGTGCGGATAAACGACAAGCATATCGAAGTTATCGTCCGTCAGATGCTGCGGCGGGTGAGGATTAAAGAGGTCGGCGATACCGAGTTTCTGGTCGGCGATCAGGTCGAAAAGTGGCGTTTTGACGAAGAGAATGGGCGGGTGCTTGGGCGCGGCGGCGAGCCGGCGATCGCCGAGCCGTTGCTGCTCGGTATCACCAAGGCCTCGTTGTCGACCGAGAGCTTCATCTCGGCTGCCTCGTTCCAGGAGACCACCCGGGTGCTGACCGAGGCGGCAATCAATGGCAAAATCGACCGTTTGGTCGGACTCAAGGAAAACGTCATCATGGGTCGCTTGATTCCAGCCGGAACCGGAGTCGCGGTATATAATCAAACCGATATTAAGGTCGAGAGCGCTCCGGCGGAAGAAGAAGGGTTGGAAAAACCGCAGGCTGAGAGCGCAACTGTGGCGGGTGGTAATTGACAGCCGTCACGCCCTGAGTTATATACTAATGTTTCCCCCAAGGGCACTTCAGCCCTTGGGGGGTTTGTTTGACAAATAGGCTTGAGTAGCGTCGCACTGTCGGGATGTTTGGCGGTGGGGACGGCAGAGCATTGAAGGACTGGTACAGACCGGGCTAAGCCGTCTGTCCGGGCCAGGGGACCGAATCCGAAGTGCCTACGATCAATCAGCTTATCCGCAATGCGCGGGTGAAAAAGCGTTACAAGATGAGCGCTCCGGCGTTGCAGGGATCGCCACAAAAGCGCGGCGTATGCACGCAGGTGAAGACTACCACGCCTAAAAAGCCTAATTCCGCGCTGCGCAAAGTGGCGCGCGTGCGGCTTTCGAATGGCTACGAGGTCAACACCTACATCCCGGGTGTCGGCCATAATCTGCAAGAGCATTCAGTGGTCTTGATTCGCGGTGGCAGGGTAAAGGATCTACCCGGCGTTCGCTATCACGTGATCCGCGGTACGCTCGATTCGATCGGAGTTCAGGATCGGCGCAAGGGCCGCTCCAAGTACGGCTCCAAGAAGCCCAAGTAAGAAAAGCTTCAGCATAACGCCCGGTAAAGCTCAAGTATAAGCAGTATGGCACGTAAGGGTCAGGCAAAAGTCCGGGAGGTTAACCCGGACCCGAAGTTTCACGATCGCACAGTGGCGAAGTTCGTCAGTGTCGTGATGGAGCGTGGCAAGAAGGCGACCGCCGAAGGTATTCTTTACGGCGCGATCGATTTGGTTGCCGAGCGGGTCAAGGAAGACGGCCTGGTGGTGTTCAAGCGGGCGCTCGACAACGTCCGCCCGAGCGTCGAGGTTCGCTCCCGCCGGGTCGGCGGCGCGAATTATCAGGTGCCGGTCGAAGTGCGTCCATTGCGGCGAAGTTCGCTGGCCATGCGATGGCTGGTGACGGCGGCGCGGGGGCGGGGCGAGAAGTCGATGGTAGAGCGGCTGGCGGCTGAGATTCTTGAAGCGGCGGCCAATCGCGGCGGGGCGGTCAAAAAACGCGAAGACACTCATCGGATGGCCGAAGCCAACAAGGCTTTCGCCCATTTCCGCTGGTAGTTTCATCGGTAGTAAATCTTTTTAGGTTTTTTCGCTGTGGCACGTGAAACTCCAATAGAACGGGTACGCAATATCGGCATCATGGCTCACATTGATGCAGGTAAGACGACCACCACCGAGCGGGTGCTCTACTACACCGGGATCAATTACAAGATCGGCGAGGTGCATGAAGGCACCGCGACGATGGATTGGATGGTGCAGGAGCAAGAGCGGGGAATAACGATCACGTCCGCCGCCACCACCTGTTTCTGGCGGGATTATCGGATCAATCTGATCGATACGCCCGGGCACGTCGATTTTACGATTGAAGTCGAGCGCAGCCTGCGCATACTCGACGGCGCCGTCGCCCTGTTCTGCGCCGTGGGCGGAGTCGAACCGCAGTCCGAGACCGTATGGCGGCAGGCGGATAAGTATCGGGTGCCGCGGATCGCGTTCGTTAACAAGATGGATCGCGTGGGCGCGGACTTCGAGCGGGTGCTGAGTGAAATTCGCGAGAAGCTCAAGGCTAATCCGGTCGCCCTGCAGATTCCAATTGGGGCCGAAGATAAATTTGCCGGCGTAATCGACCTGGTTGAGCAAAAGGCGCTGATCTGGGATGGCGATACGCTGGGCGCCAATTTTCGCCTGGAACCGATTCCGGCTGAGCTCAAGGATCAGGCTGCTGCCTATCGTGAAAAGCTGATCGAAGCGGTGGCGGACCATGACGAGCGGATCATGGAGCTGTACCTCGAGGGCAAGAGTCCGGAGCCGGCGGCGGTTCGCGCGGCGATTCGGGTGGCCACGCTGAAGCTGCAACTGGTGCCGGTCCTGCTGGGCTCGTCGTTTCGTAACAAGGGCGTGCAGCCGATGCTGGATGCGGTGGTCGAGTACCTGCCCTCGCCGTTGGATCAGCCGCCGGTGACCGGCAAGGTGGGCGACAAGGAAGAGGAGCGATGGCCGCGCGATGACGCGCCGTTCTCAGCGCTAGCTTTCAAGATCATGACCGACCCGTATATCGGCACGCTGACCTTTTTGCGGGTGTATTCGGGCCGGCTCGAATCGGGCAGCTCGGTGATGAACTCGACCAAGAACCGCCGCGAACGGATCGGGCGGCTGGTCAAGATGCACGCGAACAAGCGCGAGGAGATTTCTGAGGTGTTCGCGGGCGACATCTGCGCGGTAGGGCTGCGCGATACCACCACCGGGGATACGCTGTGCGACGTCGCCAGTCCGATTGTGCTGGAATCGATTGAATTTCCCGAGCCGGTGATTCAAATTGCGATTGAGCCCAAGACCAAAGCCGATCAGGAACGCCTGGGCGAGGCCCTGCAGAAGCTGGCCAAGGAAGATCCTTCATTCCGGGTCAGCGTCAATCGCGAGACCGCGCAGACTTTGATTGCCGGGATGGGTGAGCTGCATCTGGAGATTATCGTCGATCGGATGCTGCGCGAATTTAAGGTTGACGCCAATGTCGGCCGGCCGCAGGTGGCCTATCGCGAGACGATCCAGCGGAGTCAGGAAGCGGAGGGACGCTTTGTGCGCCAAAGCGGCGGCCATGGTCAGTTCGGAGTGGTCGATCTGCGGATCGAACCGCTCGGCAAAGGCAGCGGCTTCGAGTTCGTCGACGCGACCAAAGGCGGTTCCATCCCGCGCAACTTTATCCCTTCGGTTGAAGATGGGGTGAAGGAAGCGATGGAAAATGGAGTGCTGGCGGGCTATCCG
Organism: Deltaproteobacteria bacterium; assembly: GCA_027317185.1. GTDB lineage: Bacteria > Desulfobacterota > Binatia > Binatales > Binataceae > JAJPIG01. The sequence goes on along the minus strand of DAHVFB010000107.1, from coordinate 7,881 downwards.
ATGGTCGATGTCAAAGCGGTGCTGCTCGACGGGCAGTATCATGACGTCGACTCGTCGGAGTTGGCCTTCAAGATCGCCGGTTCGATGGCGTTCAAGAAGGCGGCTGAAAAGGCCAGTCCGGTGCTGCTCGAGCCGGTGATGAATGTCGAGGTGGTCACGCCGCAGGAATTCATGGGCGACGTGATCGGCGACCTGAGCGCCCGGCGGGGCAAAATTCTCAGCATGGAGAATCGGGCTGGCGCCCAGGTGATCGAAGCACGCGTGCCGCTCGCCACTATGTTCGGATACGCGACCAAGCTGCGATCGATCACGCAGGGCCGCGCCACCTATACGATGCAGTTCGGCGCCTATGAAACGGTGCCGCAGCAAATTTTCGAGGAATTAACCGCGCGCAACGGCGAGAATGCCGAAGCGCGGGTCCGCGCCTAGAAGACCCGGGCGTGTGGAGCAAGTGGAGGTCTAACCGGAGGGTAAGCCATGGCTAAGGCGAAATTTGAAAGGAACAAGCCGCATGCCAACGTCGGCACGATTGGACACATCGACCACGGCAAAACGACACTGACCGCGGCGATCACCAAGGTGCTGGCGGCGCGCAAACTTGCGCAGTTCGTGCCCTTCGACAAAATCGATCGGGCCCCCGAGGAGCGCGAGCGCGGTATCACGATCGCGATCACTCACGTTGAGTATGAAACCAAGACGCGCCACTACGCGCACGTCGATTGTCCGGGCCACGCCGACTACATCAAGAACATGATTACCGGCGCGGCGCAGATGGACGGCGCGATTCTGGTGGTCGGCGCGAACGATGGGCCGATGCCGCAAACGCGCGAGCATATTCTACTCGCCCGTCAGGTCGGCGTGCCGTACATCGTGGTGTTCATGAACAAGGTCGATATGGTCGACGATCCGGAATTGCTGGATCTGGTCGATCTGGAAGTGCGCGACCTGCTGACGAAATACGAATTTCCGGGCGACGATATTCCGGTAATCCGCGGCAGCGCGCTCAAGGCGCTGGAATGCGGGTGCAGCAAGGATGATTGCGTCAACTGCAAGCCGATATTGGATCTGATGGAGGCGGTCGACGCCTATATCAAGCAGCCCGAACGCGAAACCGACAAGCCGTTCCTGATGCCGATCGAAGATGTGTTTTCGATTTCAGGACGCGGGACCGTGGTTACCGGTCGTGTAGAACGTGGCCGGGTCAAAGTCGGCGAAGAAATCGAAATCGTGGGCTTCCGCGACACCAGCAAGACGGTGGTGACCGGGGTCGAGATGTTCCGCAAGATTCTCGATGAGGGTCAGGCGGGCGACAATATCGGGGCGTTGCTGCGCGGGCTCAAGCGTGAGGACGTCGAGCGCGGCCAGGTGCTGGCGCAGCCGGGCTCGATTACGCCGCATACCCGATTCGAGGCTCAGACCTACGTTCTGACCAAGGAAGAGGGCGGCCGTCATACACCGTTCTTCAATGGCTATCGGCCGCAGTTCTACTTCCGCACTACCGACGTCACCGGGGTGGTGACGCTGCCGGAAGGGACTGAGATGGTGATGCCGGGCGATAACGTGAGCGTGGTTGGCGAACTGATTACGCCGGTGGCGATGGAGCAGGGACTGCGCTTCGCGATTCGCGAGGGTGGCCGCACGGTGGGCGCCGGGGTGGTTTCCAAAGTGCTGGACGAAGCAAAGAAGTGATAGAGCGGTGCGAGCCTGGGCAAGTTTGGAGACGCCTCTGATCGGATGAACGAAAAAATACGCATACGGCTTAGGGCGTACGACTATCGGCTGCTCGATCAGTCGGTGCGCGAGATCGTCGATACCATACGGCGTACCGGCGGCCGCGTGGCCGGACCGATCCCGCTGCCGACGAGAATTGAGCGCTTCACCGTCAATCGCTCGCCGCATGTCGATAAAAAGTCGCGGGAGCATTTTGAGATTCGTACACATAAGCGATTGCTCGACGTGATCGAGCCGACGCAGCAGACTATCGATGCGCTGGGCAAGCTCGATTTGGCAGCTGGCGTCGATGTCGAAATTAAACTTGGTTGATATCAAACTTGGGTGAGTGTTGTGCTGACGGGACTGATTGGTAAAAAACTTGGCATGACGCAGGTCGGCGATCCAGCGGGGCGAATTCGCGCCGTCACCGTGATCCAATTGGGCCCCTGTATGGTCAGCCAGATTAAAAACGGTTCGAATGACGGTTACGACGCGGTGCAGGTTACCTGGGGCCGCCGCAAACCCCAGCGCACCACGGCGGCCGAGCGCGGCCATTTCGCCAAAGGCGAGGTGGCGCCTGGCGTAAAGACACGTGAGTTCAAAGCGCGGGGCGAGGGCGAACTTAAGCTCGGTCAGACGATCGCGGCGGGCGAGGTTTTTAAGCTCGGCGACCTGGTGGATGTCTCCGCGATGTCAAAGGGGCGTGGCTTCGCCGGGGTTATCAAGCGGCATCACTTTGCCGGCTTTCCGGGATCGCACGGCACTCACGAATATTTTCGGCATGGCGGCGCGATCGGTAATCGTTCATACCCTGGCCGGGTGCGCAAAGGATTGCGGATGGCGGGGCAGATGGGTAACGAGAAAGTGACAGTGTTGAATCTGCCGGTGATCGAGATCCTCGCGGAGGATAATGCGATTGTGGTGGGGGGCTCGGTGCCGGGCGCCGACGGAGGCATTCTAACGGTAAAGCATGCGGCCAAGATCGCGCGGCGGATTGGACAGGAAACCAATGGCTGAGGCGCAGAACAGATCGGAACAGGTAAAGCTGCCCTTGTTCTCGGCCGCCCACGAACAGGTTGGCGAGCTGGAAATGTCGCCGCGGGTGTTCGCCTGCGAGGGTAACCCTAGTCTTTTTCATGAGGCGGTCAGGATGCAACTGGCCAATCGGCGCTCCGGTACGGCCGCGACCAAGACTCGCGGGTTTATCGCGGGTGGCGGGCGCAAACCGTGGCGCCAGAAGGGTACCGGACGGGCGCGCGCCGGATCGACCAGATCGCCGATATGGCGTCATGGTGGAACCACTTTCGGACCGCAGCCGCGCGATTATTCGTATTCGATGCCGAAAAAAGCCTGGCGCAAAGCGCTCTGCATGGCGATTTCGGAACGAGCGAAGAATGGCAAGCTGACGGTGGTCAATTCGCTGGCGCTCGATCAACCAAGAACCAAATTGGCAAAAACGATGCTCGAAGGGCTCGGCTTGCGCCATGCGCTGGTGGTTGTGAGCGAAGGTGAAGAGAGCTTTTACAGAGCGGCGCGTAATCTGGCGGCGTATAAGGTGCTGCCGATTGCGGGTCTTAATGTTTACGATATTTTGAATTACGACGAGCTTTTGATGAGCGACAAGTCGGCCCGCGCGATCGAGGCGCGGTTTGTCGATCGCGCTTAGCGCGGCGGACTTATCAGCTAGTGAAAATCGGGCCGGATTACGTTAATGGATGAGACACTGATTATTTCGCCGCTGGTGACCGAGAAAGGCACGGTCATCGCGCAAAAGTCTAACCAGGTGGCGTTCCGCGTGCGTCCCGATGCCAGCAAGGGCGCGATTCGGCAGACGGTCGAGGAATTATTCAAGGTTACCGTACTTAAGGTTCGGACCTCCAATTTTCTCGGTAAAGAACGTCGGCGGGGGCGGATTGTAGGTCGTAAACCCGACTGGAAGAAGGCTTACGTCACGCTTAAAGAAGGCGATCGCATCGAGTTTTTCGAAGGGGTCTAGTTTTCCGCAAACCTGTATCGACGCTGGCTAAGAGCGTTCGATCGGGTCAGGACGTGGAACGGAATTAATTTTCGATGGCAGTAATACAGCTCAATCCGCGCACTCCGGGGCAGCGCTTTCAGCAGGTGGCTGATTTTTCGGACTTGACGCCTAAAGCGCCTGAAAAGGCGCTGCTGAAGCCGATCAAACGGTCCGGTGGACGTAACAACAACGGGCGCATGACGATGCGTCACCGGGGCGGCGGCCATAAGCGGATGCTTCGGTTGATCGAATTCCGGCGCGACCATGATGGGGTGCCGGCGACGGTGGCGGCGCTCGAATACGATCCGAATCGTTCTGCCAATATCGCACTGTTGCACTATGCCGATGGGCGCAAGAGCTACATCCTGGCGCCGGTCGGTTTAAAGGTCGGCGACAAGGTTGAATCGGGTGAGCGGGCCGACATCAAGCCGGGCAATGCGTTGAAATTGCGCTTTATTCCGGTGGGAACGATTGTGCATGCGATCGAAATGAAACCGGGCGGCGGCGCGCAACTGGCCCGCGGAGCCGGTGCGCAGGCGCAGTTGATGGCCAAGGAAGGGAAATTCGCGCTGCTCAAGTTGCCTTCGGGCGAGCAGCGGATGGTGTCGGCTGAATGCTGCGCCACCGTGGGTCAGGTGGGCAACGCCGAGCACGAAAACATTTCGATCGGAAAGGCTGGCCGCAGCCGTTATCTGGGTAAGCGGCCGCATGTGCGCGGAGTCGCGATGAATCCGGTTGACCATCCACATGGTGGTGGCGAAGGACGATCCAAGGGTAACCATCCGCAATCGCCATGGGGGATGCCGACCAAGGGGCACAAGACCCGCGGTAAAAAGATTTCGGATCGGTTTATTGTTTCGCGGCGTCCGCGAGGCAAGTAAGCGGCTGCAAGGGGAATAGGTCAGGACGGTTTGAAAGCATGAGGTCGCTGAAAAAAGGTCCGTTCGTCGACGGGCATCTGCAAAGTAAGGTGGCGGCGGCGAATAATTCCGGCGATAAGCGGATTATTCGGACGTGGTCGCGCCGCTCGATGATCACGCCCGACATGATTGGGCTTACCTTCGCGGTGCATAACGGCAACAAATTCATTCCGGTCTACTGCACCGAGAACATGGTTGGGCATAAACTGGGCGAATTTTCGCCTACGCGGACCTTTCATGGTCATTCCGGGGATCGCAAGAGCGACGTTCGGGGTGGATCGGGATCGGCTGCCGCGGGTGCGAGACCCGGAGGCGGAGCCTAAGCGATGGAAGCCACGGCACGAACCCGTCATGTACGGATATCGCCACAGAAACTCAGGCTGGTATGCGAACTGGTGGCCGGCAAGCGGGTCGATTTGGCGCTTTCGATTTTGGAATTTACGCCCAAAAAGGCGGCGCGCATTTTAAGCAAAACTTTGATGGCGGCGGTGGCGAACGCCCGGGATCAACAAAACGTCGACGAGGACCGGCTGTACGTGAAGCGGGCGACGGCCGATACCGGCCCGACCGCAAAGAGATCGATGCCGCGCGCGCATATGCATGCGACACCGATCCTCAAGCGCACCAGCCATGTGACCGTGATCGTGGACGAGTTGGGATCGTAAAGAGAGGGGCGGCGCAAGGAATCAATGGGACAGAAAACTCATCCGCGCGGGTTGCGCCTCGGGATCATCGAAAGCTGGGATTCCAGGTGGTATGCCGATCATAATTACACCGAACTGCTGCATGAAGATCTGAAGCTGCGTGCGTTTATCAAGAAGCGGCTTTATCACGCTGGTATCTCGCGCATCGAGATCGAGCGGATGGCCAACAAGGCCAAGATCAATATTCATACTGCGCGGCCCGGAATCGTGATTGGAAAAAAGGGCGCCGAAATCGACCGGCTCAAGAAGGATATTCAAAAATTGATGAAGGCGCGCGACGCGTTTATCAATATTCATGAAGTCCGGCGGCCCGATCTCGATCCGCAGTTGGTGGCCGAGAATATCGCCCTGCAACTCGAGCGGCGGGTGGCGTTCCGGCGCGCGATGAAAGAGGCGGTGCTGCGGGCGATGCGGATGGGGGCCCAGGGAGTAAAGGTTCATGTCGCCGGGCGCTTGGGCGGATCGGAAATCGCGCGTAGCGAACGCTATCGCGAGGGTCGCGTACCGCTGCAGACCCTGCGCGCCGATGTTGCCTATGGCTTTGCCGAAGCGCGCACCACTTACGGTGTAATCGGCGTCAAAGTATGGATTTTCCGCGGTGAAATTCTGACGCGCCAGGAAGAGGCGCGCAAACGCGCGGGCGCCGCGGCGCAGCAGACCTGACGGATAGGTTTACGGTAGCAACAACATGCTGTCTCCCAAAAAAGTTAAATACCGCAAGATTATGAAGGGGCGGGTCCGCGGCGCCGAGTCGCGCGGAGTCGAGATGGCGTTCGGCGACTTCGGTCTTAAGAGCGTCGAAACCGCCCGCGTCGATACCCGCGCGCTGGAGGCGGCCAGAATCGCGCTGACCCGCCATATCAAACGCGGCGGCCGAGTTTGGATTCGGGTTTTTCCGGATAAGCCGTTTACCAAAAAACCGGCCGAGACCCGCATGGGTAAGGGTAAAGGCGCGCCCGAGGGCTGGGTCGCGGTGGTGCGGCCGGGCCGGATTCTATTCGAGATGGAAGGGGTGGACCGGGCGACCGCGCAGGAAGCGATGCGGCTGGCGGCGCATAAGCTGCCGGTGAAGACCATGTTTGTCGAGCGCGAGGGGGCCGAAGTTGGAGCTTGATGAAATTCGGCAGATGAGCCGGGACGATCTGCGAATTAAGGAGCGCGAGACGCGTGAGGAGATTTTCCGCCTGCGGCTCAAGATGCGCACTAATCAGCTGGATAATCCGTCGAGCTACCGCAAGGCGCGCCGGGAACTGGCTTGGATAATGATGCTGTTATGCGGTAAAGGCGCGCCGACGCCGAAGGCGGCCAGGGAATAAGATGCGGGAACGGACTAAACAGCGCGAAGGCGTGGTGGTGGCCGCGCGCATGACCAAAACCGTAGTGGTCCAGGTGGATCGACTGGTACAGCATCCGCTGTACGGCAAGCGGATGCGTCAACGCCGCCGGTTTATGGCGCATGACGAGCGCGGAGAATGCCATGAAGGGGACCGGGTGGTTATTGTAGAGTCGCGCCCGCTCTCGAAGAACAAGCGCTGGCGAGTGAGCAAAGTGCTTCGCCGGGCGACTGGCTGAACAGGAGCGGGTTGCGGTGGTTCAGACGAGAACAATCCTTGAGGTGGCCGATAATTCCGGTGCCCGCAAGGTGCAATGTATCAAGGTGCTGGGTGGATCGCGTCGGCGATATGCCAGCGTAGGCGATATAATCGTGGTTTCAGTCCGGGAAGCGGCGCCCAATGGCAAAGTGAAAAAAGGCGACGTGAGCCGAGCCGTAATCGTGCGTACGAGCAAGGAAATCAGCCGTGCGGACGGCAGCTATATCAGGTTTGATGAAAACTCGGCGGTGCTGATCGATAATCAGCATGAGCCGGTCGGCACTCGTATTTTCGGGCCGGTGGCGCGCGAACTGCGGGCCCGCCGGTTCCTCAAAATCATTTCGCTCGCGCCGGAGGTGCTGTGATGGCGGCGCATGCGAAACCGCATCGGCGGGTAAAATCGCGGATCAAGAAAAACGATCTGGTGATGGTGATCACGGGGCGCGAGCGCGGCAAGACCGGGAAGGTGATGCGCGTGATGGCGGACGAGGGCCGCCTGATTGTTGAGCGGCTAAACGTGGTCAAGCGTCATTCCAAACCGAGTGGACCGCAAAGTCCCGGCGGTATCGTGGAAAAGGAAGCGCCGATCCAGGTTTCCAACGTGATGATATTTTGCGAGCGATGCAACGCGCCGGTGAGAATCGGGGCCAAGATGGGCGCGGATGGCGAGCGCATTCGGATCTGCCGCCGCTGCGGCGAACAGCTTGGTAACGAGTAATTTGTGACGGGCGGATCGAAATCGCACGCATTGATGAAATTAGTGGCTCGCAAAGAGCTGAATGGTAACGGATGAACGGTAACGAATGATGGCCGACGAGACCGGAAAAAAAGAGACCGGAAAGAAGCCGCGGCCGGAGCAGGCTGGCGGCGAAGGCCGTAAGCGGCGTCCGAAGAACGAAGCGGCGGAAGCCGCGCAGCCGGCGGCAGCCGAGGAG
>DAHVFB010000106.1 GCA_027317185.1 Deltaproteobacteria bacterium | reverse complement strand
TAGGCTACATACGATCCGAGCAGGCATCCGACCGCTCCCGCGATTGCTACGAGTTGCAGTTTAAAGCGGCCGGTCGAAACCAGGTAGCCGGAAAATGGCATGATCGCTTCGGAGGGCAACGGGATGCACGCGCTCTCGGCCGCCATCAGCACCATCACGCCCGCATAGCCGAACGCCGAGATAGTGGCGATGATGAATGCGGACAGCGCCGCGAGAAGCTTGTACATCGGATGACCCGGTCTCCTCTGCTGCGATCAGGCTGGCACGTGCAAGCTCGCGATGCGAGCACGGAAAACCCGCAGTTGCATCCGGCTCCTAAAGTCCTCGCATGGCGAGCACTTCTGGCGCGGGTGTCCGATCTCCGGTGCAGCTAATCATCCGGGGAGCGAGCAGCCGTGTGTTGGTTTTGAACCCTAGTTTGGAATACAGATCGAGAATTCGTGGCGTCGCCTGATTCGAAAGCACCACGGGACCGCGATGGCGCGCGAGCCATTCGGCGAGGCGGACCTGATCTTTCCAGCCGAAGTTTTCTTTGGAGTATTGCGTGAACTCAACGTCATAGGGTGGATCCGCGTAAACGAAATCGCGCGGTTCTAATTCGAGCTTTTCAAAATCGCCACAGGTGAATTCCCAGTTAGAAAAGGCGTTGCGATACTCGCTGAAATCGGTCGTGTAATTAATCTGCTTGTATCGCCCGAAGGGCACATTGAAATAACCCTCGCTGTTGAACCGGCACAGTCCGTTGTATCCGGTCCGATTAAGGAAGTAGAACAGCGCGGCGGCTTCGGCAGTGTTTGCGCCGCCTTCGGCGATCAGTGCGTTGAACCGCTCGCGATACCGGTAAAACAGCGCGGCATCGTTTTCAAGCGGAATTTCGATGAGCAGGCCCTTTTGCAGCCGGCGGTAGAAATTTATCGTATGTGGGTTGATGTCGTTCAGCAGCGCGCGCGCGGGCATGAGACCAGCGGTTACCGCCAATCCGCCGCATAATGGTTCGACCAGCCGACGTCCGGGGTGCCGTTTCCAAATCTCACGCAGATGGGGAACCAGCCGACGCTTGCCACCCGCCCATTTTAAAGGAGGCCGGATACCTGCTGACTCAACCGCCTCATCAACCGCCGCTGAAATCATGTGAGCAACGTTATAGGATGCACGATCGTTACACGCAAATGTTTTTGCGGCTGCGGGCGAGCGCAGCCGCTTCTCCGGCCCGAGGCTTCACGCTATAAGATTTAAAGAGTCGCAGCTTGTCCGTGCCTGAATCCAGCGATGTTTGGTGGCCGGCTTCGGAACAGGCACTGTCTCGCAGGGAAAACCATGGCAAAGAACACGCTAACCGTCACCGACAACCGCACTGGCAAGCAGTACGAGATTCCGATCGAGGAAGGCGACGTAATTCGCGCCTCGCACATCAAAGAGATCAAGGTTTCACCCAGTGATTTCGGCCTGATGTCCTACGATCCGGCGTTTTCCAACACCGCTTCATGCCGCAGCAAAATCACCTTTATCGATGGCGACCAAGGAATCCTGCGTTACCGTGGGTATCCGATCGAGGAGTTGGCCGACAAGAGCAATTATCTCGAAACCGCTTACTTGATCGTTAAAGGTGAGCTGCCGGACGTGAAGCATTTTCGCGCCTGGGAGCAGAACATCAAGAAGCACACCATGGTTCACGAGAATATCAAGAAGTTCATGGAAGGCTTTCGCTACGATGCCCATCCCATGGGCGTGCTGGTTGGAACCGTCGGCGCGATGTCGACTTTTTACCCCGATGCGAAGAACATTTTCGATTTGGAATCGCGCCGTCTGCAAACCCGCCGACTGATCGGCAAAATGCCGACGATCGCGGCCGCGGCATACCGATTGAGCCGTGGATTACCCTATGTCTATCCCGATAACGAACTGAGTTATGCCGGGAATTTCCTTGCGATGCTCTTCAAAATGACCGAGCTGCGCTACAAACCCAATCCGATTCTGGAGCGCGCGCTCGACGTGCTGTTCATCCTGCACGCCGATCACGAGCAAAACTGCTCCGCCAATGCGATGCGCTCGGTCGGCAGCTCACAGGTCGATCCTTACTCGGCAACGGCGGCGGCGGTGGCGGCGCTTTATGGTCCTCTGCATGGGGGAGCCAACGAACAGGTCATCCGCATGCTGATGGAGATCGGATCAGTCAAGAACGTTGCGGACATGATTAAGAAAGTTAAAGGCGGGGAACGGTTGCTGATGGGCTTCGGCCATCGGGTGTATAAAAACTATGACCCGCGCGCAAAAATAGTGAAGAAGATCGCGTACGAAGTGTTCGAGGTCACCGGCAAAAACCCGCTAATCGATATTGCCTTGGAGCTCGAGCGAATCGCCCTCGAAGACGATTATTTCGTCAAGCGCAAGCTATACCCCAACGTCGACTTTTACTCGGGCATCATTTATCAGGCGATGGGATTTCCGATGACCATGTTCCCGGTGCTGTTTGCGATTCCGCGAACCTCGGGATGGATGGCGCAATGGGCCGAGATGGTGCGCGATCCGGAGCAGAAGATCGCCCGGCCGCGCCAAATCTATGTCGGCGAGCCAACCAGGCCGTACTCGCCGATCGAAGCGCGTCTGGAACCAACCAGCCGCGAAGACGCGGTCAGCGACAATATCTAGACGCTTTTCCGGTGCCGCAGCATCTGCCGCACCGCGCTCGCTTGCGCCTGATCAGGCTTGATCGGTGAACGCAGGGCGGCGGCGGTTTCGCGCGAAGGTTCAAGGCGTTGCGCCACTTTCATTTCGGCGTGACGCCATGGCGAATTGCGCGCCCATATAAAAACTGCAAGCCAACCCACGATCGTCCATCCGGCGAACAGATTCACTGCAAAGAGACGATCGAAATTTGGGTGTTCCCATTCGATCGCGGCCGCAGTCGGCATGAAATAGACCATCGTCGCTACCGGCGGCAGCAGTCCAGCCATCAAAATGGTCCGCCAGTCCGCCCCCCAGCACCATAAGATCGCGGCTGTATCGCCAAGAAACGTAAGTCCGACGATGTAGGCCCATAGCCTGTGATGCGGCGAGAAATGCTGCCACTCCAGAATTCGCCACAGCAGGTAAAACGTGGCCGCGACCGCTACGACCGTAAGAATCTCTGGACGGTGGAGGTAGCGATCAATCAGTCGGATGGCGAAATCCAGATAGTCGTTCATCGGCGGCTACCTCCGGGCAAAAAAATCGCTTCCGCAACGGGCGGGAACTCAAAACGAATATAACAGCATCAATTGCGTTGTACATATGCAAAACGCGTCCTGATCGCTTTGAACTGATACTGCCGCGTTTAAGAATGTCTGGGAGTGTACACCCCGTGAGTGCAAATCATCAACCTTGCTTCTACCTGCGCTCAATTTGACGACTTCGCACGATTTGGTTTTCAAGAACATCTCTTGAGATGGTCATACAATTTATGTTGAGTTTTTAGATAGTTTAATATGCTTCAAAGCGCTTGACATTTTGCAAATTAAGTTAGAAGCTGAATAAAGGGCGAGACGGCAGCGTTGGCCTGTTCTATAGGCATTGCCTACTAACGACGAGCTATTGGCATATACCATGGCATCGGAAGACCAAATTTTTACGATCAAGGAACTCTCTGACCACCTTCGAGTTCACCCCACCACCATTTACCGCTTGCTCAGGCAGGGACGTTTGCCCGGTTTTCGCGTGGGGAGCAACTGGCGTTTCAGTCGCGAGGCCATCGAGCAATGGGAACGCGAACAAGCCGGCAAATCGGTTGGGGTCTCGCGACGAGGGCAGCGCAAGACCAGGACGACCATCCCTAACTGATCCAAGCGCGACGCTGAACGCCGCTGCGCAAAAGGATCGCCTGGACCGAAGCGTCAGTCCGCGTCGCAAATCTTCGCTTGATCAAACCGCGATCGCGTTCCAGGTAGCATCGATTAGCAATCCTTCCATTCCTTCTTATCTGTTCGGATCGGCAAATCAATCTGCTTGCAGTTCGACCGGACGTGGTGGTAACCCCAGAATTGAGTTTCATCTGCAGCGCCGGTGTGGAGGCAATTCCATGGCAAACATTCCGCAGTGGTTCGCAAAGGGCGACTGGTTTGACGTATGCAGTTGCGACATTCCGTGTCCTTGCGAATTTGCGCAAGCGCCAACCAACGACCGATGTTTCGGCGTGCTTGCGTATCACGTCAGGACGGGCCGCTATGGCGAGGTTGCGCTGGACAATCTGAATTTGATTTTGCTCGCCTCCTTCAGCGGCAATCTGTGGACGGGGCAGGCGCGCGATTTGAAGATGGGACTGTTCATGGATTCACGCGCAGACGATAAACAGCGCGAAGCGATGGGTATGATCTTCGGTGGCAATGCCGGAGGATTTCCCGCGTGGCTGTCGGGCGTCACCGGTCATGGTGAGATGGTCGGGATGGAGGTCGCGCAGATCGATTTCGAGGTCGCCGATGGGCTCGCTCAATGGCACGCCGATATCGCTGGTAAAGTGGGCGCGGCCGCCGCAGCGCTCAACGGGCCGACCACCCCGGCGGGCAAACGCGTTCAAACTCTCAACCCGCCCGGCTCCGAAACCGGGGGCACCGTCGCCACCTGGGGCAAAACTCTGCGTAACCGTGTCAACGCAATGGGCATGAAGTGGGATGTGGAAGGTAAGTCGAGCAAGCACATTCCATTCGATTGGTCTGGTCCCGGAAAAGATTAAAGACCTGATGGATGGGGCGCGCCGCTGCTTCCACGTAAGGATATCGTGGCTGAACCCCCGCAAAATCTGCTGATGGTCGGAAGCGTGCCGCTCGATACCGCGGAAGAGGTGTTCCGCGCCCTGGCGGCCAAACTTGGACCCTACCTCAGTTGCATTCCGGACGGAGAAGTTGGCGAGCGCCATCGCTGGATCACGTTCCAGGCCTATCGCGTGATGCATGGGCATCCGGAAATAGAAACTCTATTGCGTCCCGCGCCGATCGATGGAATCGAAAACTGGCGGCCCCGTAATGTGCATGATTACTGGACCTTCAAGGTCAAACCCGGTGTCGATCGCGTGAAGTTTGGCGATCCCGGCTGGCGGCTTGGCTATGCGCACGATGCGATCAATTCATATTTTGTGTTCAAGACCCTGCGCGCTGCGGGGGCAATTCCGCCAACCATGCGTTTTCAGGTCTGTCTCCCGCTGCCTTACAGCGTGCTGTACCTGCAATTTCAGGATCCCGCGGATTGGGAGCGGGTCGGCCCCGGTTACGAGGCGGCGATGCGCGAAGAGGTCTCTACCATCGTGCGCAAAATCCCTGCGGACGACCTTGCCTTACAATGGGATTGCGCTTCGGAAATCGTTGACCTGGAAAATTTCCTGCCGTGGACCCCACGCGAGGGTAAGCTGGAACGAATTGCCGGACAAGTCGATCGGTTGAAGCTGCGCGAAATTCCACGCGGCGTGTGGCTTGGATTACATCTGTGCTACGGCACCCTGGGCGGCTGGCCGATGGTGATGCCGAAGGACTTCGGAGTCTGTGTCCAGGCCGCCAATGCGGCCTCCGCTGCCGCCGGAGGCCGTTTTGATTTCGTCCATATGCCGGGGCCGGCCAACCGGTGCGATGACGACTTCTACCGTCCGCTGGAAGATCTTGACCTCGGCCACGCGCGCGTTTACTTGGGCATCATTCACGATCACGAGAAGGAGGCGGCGCCGCTGCGCAAGCGAATCGAAGTGGCGCGCCGTCATCTGCCCGAGTTTGGATTGGGTGCGCCGTGCGGATTCGGTCGGCGCAAACGCGAGGAACTTCCGGGGGCGCTAGAGGCCCATCGGCTCGCCGCCGAAACCCTGCGCAGCATGAGCTGACGAACGGCTGTTCAGACCGGCCGGCTACTTCACGTACAGCATCAGCGCTTCGTAAATGAGCGCGGGCTTTTCCTGGCCCATGACATGGACGTTAATTTCCGTGGTCAACTGGGTTCCCAGCGGCCGCGAATCGACCGCGATCAGGCGCGAACGCGCATGCACGCTCGCGCCTGCGGGTACCGGTCGCACGAAGCGCAACTTGTTCGCGCCATAATTCACCACGTTGCGATGCCCGGCTACCTTCCATTCGGCCTGATCGTCGAAGGCGGTTAACGCGGGCACCAGGCTCAGGGTCAGGAATCCATGCGCGACCGGGCCGCCGAACGGACTCTCGCGTTTGGCGCGCTCGACCTCGATGTGAATCCACTGATGGTCGCCGGTTACATCAGCAAATTGATTGATCCGGTCCTGACTGACCTCGATCGATTTGCTCCACGGACCAAACTGATCGCCGATCTTCGAGCGCAGTTTTTCGAGGTCGTCGAAGCGTATTGTTTCCATAACGAGTCTCTCCGGAGCGCCGCAATCTTTTAAGGCAGTATGGCGAAGTTGACAGGCGTGCTCCAAACCGAATAGCTAACAAAACTAGCGAACCGCGCCATGCCGACCAAGTATTGGGAAGTTTCCGACCGCGCCATCTACCTGCACTATGCGGGCGCAACCACGTTGCCCGGCGTGCCGCCCGATCTAAGCCGCGGACGTAAGCTACTGTTCATCCATGCGGCCGGATCGAATGGTCACAACTGGCACCATCAGATCGATCATTTAGGGCGGACGCACAGCCCCCTCGCGTTCGATTTTCCGGGCCATGGGCGTTCGACCGGCACCGAAGGCCTTGCCTCGATTCGTGAATACAGCGATTTCGTGGTGGCGATCGCCGATGCGCTGAGTCTCACCACCTTCGTTATCGCCGGGCGCGCGATGGGCTCGATTATCGCGCTGGACGTTGCCGCGCGTTACCCGCATCTGGTCGAGGCGCTGGTGCTGATTTCGGCCACCGCCAAACTGAATCTGTCCAGCGAAAGACTTTCAGGCTTGCAAGCGGTAGCGAGCGGGCGAGTCTCGCAAGCTTTTACCAATGATGGTTTCGCGAGAGCAACAATTGAAAAGCAGCCCGACGTGATCCGTGAATCATGGATGGAGCAGATCAAAACCGATCCGCGCGTGCGCTATACCGATCTGCTGGCCTGCGTGCAGACCGATCTGCGCGGCGACATCACGAAGGTCAGGCAGCCAACGCTGCTGATCGCGGGCGCGGAAGATCAGGTTACCACCCCCGCCGACGCCGAGTTCATCGCGGGTAAAATCTCCGGTGCGCGTGTCCGAATCATTGCCGATGCGGCGCACAACTCACCGATCGAGCGTCCGGCTGAGGTCAACGCGGCGATCGATAATTTTCTTGCGGAGCTGCGCTGAACACCAATGAGCCTGGCAGGCAAAGTGGCGATCGCAGGTGCCTATGAGCATCCGACCCGTTTCGCGCCGAACAAGACCATGTTCCAGCTCATGGCGGAGAGTGCGCGCGGCGCACTGGATGACGCCGGACTCACGATCAATGACGTCGACGGTCTGTGTACGACCGGCGTCGGAATGGGCTGGATGGGCATCCTGGGCTTCTGCGACTATCTGAATCTGACGCCCAACTACGTAGACTCGACCGCGATTGGCGGTTCGTCGTTTGTCGCGCACACCGCCCATGCGGCCGCGGCGATCGCGGCGGGGCTGTGCGAGACGGTGCTAATCGTATACGGATCGACCGCCGCGTCGCAGCGTTTCGCGATTGGCACCGGCGGCGTGGCCGGTGGTGGCGAGCCCTGCGATCAGTACGAGTTGCCTTTCGGACCGACTACGGTCGGATCGTACGCCATGATCGCGCAACGCCACATGTACGATTACGGCACCACCCCCGAGCAGCTCGCCGAAGTGGCGGTGGTAGCGCGCCAACACGCCGCGATGAACCCGGCAGCGAAGTATCGCGAACCGATTACCGTCGGCGATGTACTCGCGTCGCGCATGGTATCGTCGCCGTTGCATCTGCTGGACTGCTGCATGATCAGCGACGGTGGTGGCGCAGTGGTGGTTACCTCCGCCGAGCGCGCCCGCGATCTGAAGAAAAAGCCGGTTTATCTACTGGGTGCGGGCGAGGCGGTACGGCATACGGCGCGCGGCATGCGCGACTTCCTTGATATTGCGGCGGCGCAATCCGGCCGGCTCGCGTTTGAGCGCGCGGGTGTGAGCCACAGCGATATCGACCTCGCGATGGTTTACGACTCATTCACCATCACCGTGATCGTAACGCTCGAGAATCTCGGCTTCTGCCAGCGTGGTGAAGGCGGCGCGTTCATCGGCGGCGGACGGATTCGCTATGATGGCGGGCTGCCGCTTAATACCGATGGCGGTGGATTGTCGTCGAATCATCCGGGTATGCGCGGGATGTTTCTGCTGATCGAGGCGGCGCGCCAACTGCGCGGCGAGGCCGGCCAACGCCAGGTGCGCGAGTGCGAGGTGGCGCTGGTGCATGGAACCGGCGGCAACCTGGGAACGCGTCATTCGGGCGCCACCCTTATTCTCTCCAACCAAGCGGGCTGACCATGGCGGAGCAGGCCAGATACCTCAAACCGCTGCCGCATCTGGACGAAGAGAATCGTCCCTGGTGGGAGGCGCTCAAGCGTCACGAATTGTATCTTCAGCAGTGTCGCGATTGTTCCGCGATGCGTTACTATCCGCGCGCGCTGTGCCCTGAATGCCTGTCCCCGCACACCGATTGGATCCTCTCGAACGGCCGCGGGAAAATCTACACTTTCACCGTGACGTATCAGAACACCGCGGCGGGATTTCGCGAATTCCTGCCTTATGTGCTGGCCTATGTCGAGCTGGACGAAGGTTGCAGGATGCTGACCAACATTGTCGACTGCGCGCCCGAGCAGGTTACAATAGGATTGCCGGTTGCGGTGGTATTCGACGACGTCACTTCCGAAATTACGCTCGCGAAATTCCGCCCGGCACCTTGAGGTAAGCCGGTGGCCACCATTATTGACCTGCACAGCCATAGCGAGGCCTCCGACGATTCGCGGGCGCCGGTCGAGGCTTATCTTAATTGGATTAAGCTGCGCCGCGCCGAGCGTCCGATCGATGGCATCGTGCTGACCGAGCATCGGCAATTCAATCGGAGCGGGGACTACCGCGAATTGGAAGACAAGTACGGAGTGCTGGTGCTGCGCGCCTCTGAAATCGAGACCGACTATGGCCATATGCTGGTGTTTGGCGTCAATGACGAGATTTTGCGGCGGTTCGATTTCACCGATGTTCGTCTTCCGGCGCAAATCGTGATCGATGGTGTGGCCGCGATGGGCGGGGTGGTAGTGCCGTGCCATCCGGGGCGCCCCACAGTCGGACTGCATGAGCATTACGAGCATAAGCCGCCGCTGCATAATATTGTTGCGGTTGAGATGCTCAACGGCGGTTCACGAAAAGGCGAGGACGAACGCAGCCGCGAACTGGTGGCGCGTCACGGCTATCGCGCGATCGGCGGTTCGGACAGTCATATGGTCAGCCTGATCGGATTATGCGCGACAAGCTTTTCATCGCAAATCGGCACGATCGAAGACCTGGTGCGCGAACTGCGATCGGGTGACTATCAGCCGGTCGATTTTCGTCCGCGCCGGGCGGTTCCCCGCCGTGCCGAGCCGGTGCCGGGTCAGGAGTGAGAATCGCCAATGGCAGTTGATCGTTCGCTGATTGGAAAGGTGTTCGAGGCCACTGCGCCGATGGCTGTGAGCGCCGAATCGATCATCGAATTCTGCCGCACGATGGAAGAGCATAACCCCAGATACGGTAAGAGCGGCGCCAACGGCGAAATTGTGGCGCCGCCTTCGTTTGCGGTTACCTTTCGCAACACCGACGCCTTTTTCCGCTTCACTCCGCAGTTGGGCCGCGGGTTCGATGCCGGCAAGGAAGTCGAGTTCTTCGTCCCGATTCGGGCCGGCGATGAAATTTCGTTAACCTCGATCGTGCGCGATATTTATGAAAAAACCGGACGTACCGGCACGATGACCTTCGTCATCCTGCGCTCGACCCTCACCAATCAACGCGGCGAAACGGTGGCTCACGTCGATCATCGTTTTGTCCATCGAAATCCCGCCGCGAAAGAAAATCCGGCTGAAACAGAATGACGGCGGCAAGCGAAAGACAATTTGCGCAGGTCACCATCGGCGAGGCGCTCGGCCCGTTTGAAATCACTATCGGCAAGCCACTGGTGCGCCGGTACGCGGCCGCCTGCGGAATGGATTCGGGGCGTTTCCGTGACGACGGGGAAGCGCGCGCCGAAGGACTGCCGGGAATGATCGTTCCAGGAAATCTCAGCCTCAGCTTGTTGAGCAAGCTGGTGACGGATTGGATCGGTTCGGGAGGCGGCCATCTGAAGCGGATCGGAACCACCTATCGCTCGATGGTTCTTCCGGAGCACCGGCTGACGTTGCATGGCTTCGTTACTCACGTCGACTCCGATTCGCGGGCGGTCGAGATCGATGTCTGGATTGAAAACGATGACGGCGAGCGGCTGGTGATCGGCACCGCTTCGGTCGAATTTCCCACCACTGCCTGATCCGCCAGACAGCTTCGGAAAAAGCGTTACCTTTCGGCCTTCTTTTCACATCCCGGATCGTCACCTCGCGCCGCGGGCGGCGGCGCTGGCAAAAGCGCAGCGATCGACGGCGGATGATCGAAATCGAACAGGTCTTGTAAATTGTCGGCGGCGGCATCGCGCGCCGTAAGACGATCACCATCGAGAAAGCGGTTTTCGATCAGCGTCAAAATCGAAGTGTGATCGCTCGCCCGATGGGAGATGTAATGCGCTTTGGCGAACGGCGAAATCGCGACCAGCGGGACGCGGAAGCCCTCGCTGGTGAAGTTGGCGCAAAACTCGCGCGGCCTCGCCAGACCGCACAAGGTGGATTGCGCCCCGGCGCTGCGTCCGCAGTTGGCGCCCTGACCGGAAACCATCGAGTGCGGCGGATCCGATCGGTCGGCGCAAGCGCCGGGCGGAATTCCATCGGGAGTCGGCGCGGACGGCGGCGCGAGATGGTCGTAAAAACCGCCATTTTCATCGTAGGTCAGCAGCAGAATCGAATCTTTCCAATTAGGGCTGTTGCGCAGCGCGGCTATGATTTTCGAGACTTCGGCCTGCCCCGCCCGAATGTCGAGCGGCGGATGCTCATGCTGGCGCAAATCGATAAACACGACCGGCTGAAGCCGGCCGGCGGCCACCTCGTGAAAAAACTCCGCCAGCGGGTGGAAATGCGGCGAGCCGGTGGCGCGGAACAGCAACCCATACGGACGCGGCGGAGTCATCCGGTCATCGGGGAGTTGATAATATTCCGACCATCCGACGTGATGCCGGTCCAACAGGTCGAAAATCGATCCGCTGATTGGCCGATAACTGTTCAGGCCCGGATTGTCATCGACCTGGTTGGTCAGCAGATGCCCGAAAGACGTCGCCGCCATCGAGTACAACCGATTTGGCAATGTGGGTCCGATTACCGAGGAAAAATGATGATCGCTGATCGCGAAAGTTTCAGCCAGCGCATAGTAGTACGGTAGATCGGCCTGAGTATAAAAGCCCATCGCCGTATGCGTTCGATCTTCACGGTTGACGCGAACGAAGCCATCGCCCAGTACCGTAGCTGAATTGGGATCCTCGAAATTGGCGTCGCGATGCGCCGCCACCCATTCGTGAGCTGGATTATTCGAGCAGTATTGATTGAGATGGAAAACCGTCACGCGGTGTCCCTCGCCGTCGAAATTCCAATTTGAGCAGGTCAGATCGCTGGCGGCGGACAATTGGCAGGTGAGCCCATCGACACACCGGTGATCGCCCGGATCGCACGCCGTCGCGGAATGGAATAGTCCGCCGCGAACATAGGGCAGTGCGCCGAAATAGTTGTCGAAGGAATGATTTTCCTGCATCAGCACAATGATATGCGCGACCCGGTCGAGCCCTCGGGGAACGGCTTCGGATGCGCTGCTGCTAC
Organism: Deltaproteobacteria bacterium; assembly: GCA_027317185.1. Lineage (GTDB taxonomy): Bacteria > Desulfobacterota > Binatia > Binatales > Binataceae > JAJPIG01. The sequence continues at coordinate 1,980 of DAHVFB010000106.1, read as the reverse complement.
CCACGGTCGCGCATAAAGTGAATATCGCCACGGCTAAAGCGCGCATCCGCGGCTTGAAAAAATCGTTCTTTATTGTTGTTTCCAATCGGTAACCGCCTCGATTCTACTGTGTGATTCAAAGAAATTCCGACATTAGGCGCGATTGCGCAAATCAGCTATAAAAAGTCCGGGGGTGTGGGGGATGCGGCCGGAACAATCCACCTGGAAGGCGGACGCGATCGAGTCCGCCGACAATTACAAGACGCGCGCGATTTTCGGCGCCCTGATGCTCGCGGCGGCGGGCGCCTACGGTTACGGCCTGGGTAACTCCGCATTGGGCGCCAGCGAAGCCTACAGTGTCTGGGCCGCGTCCAAACCAGGCATCATTTCGATTATCGCGATCCCGGTGCTCCACGATCCTGGCAAGCAGGTTTTTTACTACATCCTTCTGCATTATTTCGCCTGTTTGTTCGGCGTGAGCGAAATCGCCGTCCGGATGCCTTCGGCGCTCTTCGCATTGGGCGATCTGGTGCTCATCTTTGCTGTGAGCCGCGCGATGTTCGACGAGGAGACCGGATTGGCGGCCGCCGCGATCTGGGCTTTCAATCCACTTGCGATAGTATTCGCCAGCCGCGCCCGCATGTACTCGATGCTGGTAGCGATGGGGCTGGCTCATCTGTGGGCGCTGTGGAAGTTGCGCGACCGGCCAACCATGGCGCGTACCATTCTATGCGGCGTGCTGGGGGCGCTGCTGCTCTACACTCATCTTGGGGGCGCACTGATTCTAGGCGCGGAGGCCGCGATGTTGGCGCGCGACTTCATCCGCGGGCGCCGCAACCCTCATGTATGGTTCGCCTTTGTGATTACGCTCGTCCTGTTCGCGCCCTATTTGCCAATCGTCAGGAACCAGAGCCAGGTGCTGGTGTCAGGCCACTGGCTGGATTGGATCGGCATACCCCATCATTACTCGCTGATCCAGAAAATCGGGGCAGGGAGCGCTGCGGCTGCGCTCGGGCTCGGATTGATTCTGACGCCGACGGTAGAAACCGGGCGCGATGAGCCGCTGCGATGGTTGCTGGCCTTCGCGATGCTTCCCACCGCCGCTTTGCTTGCTGGATCAATTCTGGTTCGGCCGATGTTTCATATCCGCTATGTTGCGCCGGCGATGGCAGGAGTCGCGATTTTGGTTCCGGCCTTGCTCGCTCACTGGAGCATCAAGGTAAGGAATCTGGCTGCGCCCGGGCTGATGTTGGCGGGGTTGTTGGCGATTCCATATGAAAACCCGAAACCGGAAGCATGGCCGCGGCTGGCGGAGATGATCGATGCCAACGGCAATACCGCGCAGCCAATCTTTTTTGAGTCCGGTTTTATATCGAGAGGGAAAGCTTCAGAAGTTCCCAACGGCGGCTTTCCGTTCGGCTTTTACTCGGTCCCATTCAATTATTATTTCCATGGCCCAAATCCACGCGTGGTGATTCCCGGCTATAATTCGGCGGCCGCGCGCGCCATCATCGTGGATCGCGTCGACGCAACCGGCGGCGGATGGCTGGTTAGCTGGAAACATAAGGAAGTTTTGTCGGAATTGCCTGACTCACATAAATTTCAGATCCGGCTCATCGCACAGACGCCGGAACTTATGATCTTCAGGATTGTTCCCGTTGGTGATCGAGCTCCGCAGCACCCGGCGCCATCGGCATCCTAGTCGCATCAAGAATGACGCCGGTCCATAATCGCTGGAGAAATTCATGAGAACCGCCAGATGTGACCTGCTTTACGCGTTCGCACGTGGACGCGCATCAAGGTGAAGCCCTCCAGGCTCGTTCATAAGATCAAGTCGCCTTCCGGCCGGCAACGGCGAACATTCCTAATCGTAAGCGCGGCTGGATTCTTCAATAACTACGACGGCGCGTTGCTGAATCTCGCACTTAGCCAGATTCAGGCCGGCTTGAAGATTGGAGAAGCGGCGATCGGGCCGGTGGTCTCGATGATCACGCTCGGCAC
>DAHVFB010000105.1 GCA_027317185.1 Deltaproteobacteria bacterium | reverse complement strand
ACGTTGAGGCCGGGCGAATAATAGCGCTCGGTCAGGTTGGCGTAGCCGAACCATCCGCCATTGGGCAGCCCGCCCCAGATCCAGCCAAAGTTAAGCGAGATCGCGCCGAGCAGAAAAATCCAGTAGCTCAACGCGTTGAGCCGCGGAAAGGCCACGTCGCGCGCGCCAATCTGCAGCGGGATGAAAAAATTGCCGAACAACCCGGTCTCCAGCGGCATCAGCACGAGGAAGATCATCGTGAGTCCGTGCATCGTGAAGATCTGGTTGTAGAAGTCGGCCGACAGCAGATGATTATTGGGCACGATGAGCTGGGCGCGAATCATCATCGCTTCCATTCCGCCAAGCCCCATCAGCATCAGCGCGGTTATCCCATAGAGCACCGCGATCCGCTTATGGTCGATGGTGGTGAGCCAGCCGTAGATGCCACCACCTTCGAGATAATTGGCCTGTTCCAGATGGATTAATTTTGGTTGGGCAGCCATTGGCAGATTCCTACTTAAGGCTCTCGAGATACGCGACCAGGTCGCTCAATTGTTGGCCTCGCAGGCCCAGCGTCGGCATATTGGCGCCGGGCTTGACTGCGTCAGGATTGGTGATCCACAGCGCCACGTTGGCCGGCGTGTTGTCCATGATACTGCCGGCGAGCGTCGTGCGGCTGCCGAAATGGGTCAGATCGGGGCCGCGAAAGCCGAATGTGTAATCTTTCGAGAAGCCCGACACGCCCTTGATCGTATGGCAAATGGCGCACGGCGCATCGGCCCAAATTTTCGCCCCGGCCGCCGCCGAGCCGCCGGCCGGCTTGAGCGGTCCCTCAAGCTGATGCGCGGTCCATTGCTTGAACGCCTCGGGCGTATCGACGAACACCCGAAAGCGCATGTTCGCATGCGAGGCGCCGCAGAACTCCGTGCATTGGCCGTAATACTTACCGGGTGTATCCGCAGTCGTCGTGATCTGGTTCTCCTGCCCCGGAACGACGTCGCGCTTGCCGCCAATCGACGGCATGAAAAAGCTATGGATGACGTCCTCGGAGACCATTTCGAAATGGATCGGCTGGCCGGCCGGAATATGCACTTCGTCGGCCGTCACCACGCCGAGCGTCGGATAGCGGAACTCCCACCACCATTGATGCGCGATGACCCGCACGCGCAAGGTGTCGGCCGGCCATTGATCGGGCTGCGTGCGAATAATCGTATGGACGGTCGGCACTGTGATTGCGATCAGGATGATCGCCGGGATTACCGTCCACAGCATCTCGAGCGTCACATCTGAGTGGGTTGCCGAGGGTTCGCCAGGGTCGCCCTCGCGGCTCGAATATATGAAGATTGCGCCGATCATCGCGCCGATCACGACCAGGAGCACGATCGAATCGAGGATCGTGATCTCCTTGAAAAGGTCGAGGATCGCGCGGGTCAGGTCGGATTTCGGCGACAGCGTATCGAGCGGAAAGTGGGTCTCCGTGCAGCCGGCCAGCATAGCCGTGATCATCGCCATCGCGGCGGCGCGGGTGGCGCGCTTGAAATCTGCGGCGCGCGGCATCATCACTCGCCTCCCTCAACGTCGGTTGCGGCCGTCTCGGCCACCAGCTTCAATCCGGGCGCGGCGCACAGCATGAAGGCGCCAAGAAACCCGGCCGTAATCAACACTTCGATCCATCCTAGCGGCAGATGGTTGGGCGACAGCGACGGCACGATCAGGATGTAGTTCAAGTCCCACACCCCAAACAGGCCGATCAGCGCGACGACGCAGATCACCGTCGGCGAGGTCTTGGTCCGCACGCTCAGCAGCGTGAAAAACGGAATCACCCAGATGCAGAGCGGCACCAGCCACGTCAGAAGCATCCACGGGTGATGCCAGCAGCGGGCGATCACGAAAAAGGTCTCCGACGGCAGGTCGCCGTACCAGATCACGATGTACTGCGCGAAGGTCAGGTACATCCAGAAGATCGAGAAGGCAAAAATCAGCTTGCCGAAATCGTGGCGCACCGCGCGATGCGTGAAGCGGTTGCCCGGCGGCAGCCGCCCGACCAGCCGCGAAACCGCGAAGTTCATCGCGACGATGTTGCTCCAGAAGACTGTCGCGAAGTACCACCAGCCCAACAGCGTGCTGTGCCAACGGGGCGAGAGCGAACTTATCAGGTCGTATGCGAACAGCGTGTAGGTAATCGCGTACAGAATGCAGAGCGCGGGCGCGAGCCGCCGAATCGCCACCGGCGGCATTTCGATGGTCATCGGCTGGTGATGCCAGACCGCCGCCTCCGCCGTCTGCGATAAGCTGACGAACCACCAGCTCACTAGCGCCATGACGCCCAGCGCCAGATAGTCGCGCGCGAACAGAAACGGCACGTTGAGCCACCTCGCCTGCTTGACGCTCGGATGCGCAATCCAGGGAAAGATGTAATCGCGGCCGATGAACACGCCGGCGAACAGCACGAAAGCCAGCGGCACGAAACGCCACCACGCCTCGGCCATCCGGTAATGCACCGAGCCGGCCCAGCGTCCCTGGGTCAGGTAGAAGGCCGCCGAGCAGACCACACCGCCCTGCGCGATACCCATGAAGAACAGCAGGTCGACCAGCCACGTCAGCCATACGCGTTGCGGATTGCCGGTGAGCAATCCGCCGGCCACGCCGACGATCCCGGCGATCACCAGCCCGACCGCGATCGACGAGAAGCGGCCCCAATTGAGCTGCAGCGGCTGGCCGAACGGTCGTGCCGCGGCGGCGCCCAGCGATGCGGGTTGATGGTTAGCGCTCATGTTGCCTTATGCCTTGCACTCCGCCTTGTCTCCCCGAGGTCACGCGGCCTCGCGCACCACTTCTTCGGCGCCCGCATCGCGCATCAGCGCCTCGATTTTGGCCGCATCGCCCTCGGCGGCCTGGACCACCAGCCCAAAGCGATCGGCGCCAAAGCGCGTGCGGTAACCGGGCGATTGGTCGAACGCGGGCAGCCCGCTCTTGAAGAAAAAACTGCTCACGGCGCCCAGCACCCCGAACAGGATCATCAACTCGAAGATGATTACGATATAAGGCGTGATCGACGCGATCGGACGCCCGCCAGTATTGATATTCCATTCCCACGACGTGCCGACCGTGACGACCAAGCCGGTCAAAGCACCGGTAAAGCCACCCGCCATTACGAATTTGCGCACCGGGCTGCGGCCCCAGCCGCGGACTTCATTGACCGCCTCGGCGATTTTCTCGCTCGGGAAGGGCGAGAAGGTGTGGAACGCGACGATTTTGGCGTGATGCAGCGCCTCGATCGCCTCGGCGCAGGCGTCGTCGGTCACGAAACTTCCTATCAATTGAATATCGCCGCTCATGATGCCTTCCGATAGGGATAGCGCTCGCCCCCCGATTTTCTCAGCCATTCGATTCCATCTTTCAGCTCGGTCATCGAAACGATCGGCAGGAACTTCGCGAAAACCGAGAAGTTCATCAGGAACCAGCCAAAGCTCCCAATCGTAATTAGGACCTCCGTCAGCGCCGGCACGTAGAATTTCCATTGCGACGGCATCGTGTTGGTCGAGAGCGATCCGGAAATCAGCACGAAGCGCTCACTCCACATCCCGATATTGACAAAGATCGAGATGACAAAGAGCCACACCGTGCTACTGCGGATGCGGGGCGAAAACAGGAACAACGGAATCAGGCAATTGCACAGGATCATGATGCCGAACATATAGCCCTGCAAGCCGAATAACCGTTCATGAAACGTCATCATCTCGATCGGATCCTGGGTGTACCAGACCACGAAAAATTCGGTGGCGTAGGAATAGGTAATCACGATCGAGGTAAACAACACGACCTTGGCCAGGTTGTCGAGATGCCAGATGGTGACGAGATCCTCGAGTTGCAGCAATTTGCGCATCGGGATGATCAGCGTCAGCACCAGCGCGCAGCCTGAAAAAATTGCGCCGGCCACGAAGTACGGCGCAAAGATCGTGCTGTGCATGCCCGGCGTCTGCATCGTCGCGAAATCCCAGGAGACGACGCTGTGCACCGACAGCACCAGCGGCGTGGCGAAGCCCGCCAGCAACAGGTAGGCCATCGAGAAGTTGCGCCACTGGCGATCGGTCCCCTGCCATCCGCAGGACAGCACGGTGTAGAACTTCTTGCGCCAGCCAATCGAGATGTCGCGCATATTGGCGATATCCGGAATCAACCCCACCGAAAGAAACAGGGCGCTGGTCGTCAGATACGTGCTGATGGCGAAAAAATCCCAGGTCAGCGGAGAGCGGAAGTCGGGCTGCAGGAACCGCTCATTGGGATATGGGCAGAGCCAGTAAAAGAACCACGGACGCCCCAGATGGACGATCGGGAACAGACCGGCGGTCACGACCGCAAAGATCGTCATGGTCTCGGCACAGCGATAGACCGCTGTGCGCCAGCGCGTGCGGAACAGAAGTAGCACCGCCGAAATCAGCGTGCCCGAATGCGCGATACCGACCCAGAAGACGAAGTTCGTTATGTATACGGCCCACAATGTTGGCTGGCCGTAACCGGTGACGCCCAACCCCTCGTAGATCTGGCGGGTCCAGAAAGCGCCGCCGAGCGCCGCCAGGAAGGCGCAGAACGCCACCCACATCCAGTACTTGAGACCGGCTGGCGCCATCACCCGCTGGGCGGTGCGGTCGACGTCGAGGTAACTTAACTGAATATTGCTCGGTTCGACGGCGGCTGCCATTTAGGCTTTCCCCTTCTCCTGGTACACATCGCGCAGGTAGGTCACCGCGGGCAGCGCGTTGAACTCGGGCAGCATCGTGTAAGTGCGGCCCTGGTTATCGTCGCGCCGCTTCATCATTGCGCTGTTCGGATCGTTGATATCGCCAAAGCTGATCGCGCGTGCCGGACAGGCCTGCGCGCAGGCCGGTATGATCTCGCCATCAACGAGCTTGCGATCCTCGGTGCGCGCGTCGATTTCGGCGGTCGTGATGCGCTGGATGCAGAAGGTGCACTTTTCCATCACGCCGGCGCCGCGCACGGTCACGTCGGGATTTAACTGGAAGTTGAGCGGTTCGATGAACTCGGGCGCGTACCAGTTGAAGCGGCGCACCTTGTACGGGCAGTTATTTTCGCAAAATCGTGTGCCGATGCAACGGTTGTAAATCTGCGCGTTGAGCCCCTCGCTGGTATGCGACGAGGCGAACACCGGACAGACCGGCTCGCACGGCGCATGATCGCATTGCTGGCAGAGCACCGGCGCGATATAGACCGGCGGCCCTTCCTTGATCTCTTCCGGGTCGCGGATATAACGCTCGACGCGAATCCACGACATGATCCGGCCGAGATCAACGTTGGCCTTGCCTACCACCTGGACATTGTTCTCGGCATAGCAGGCCGCGATGCACGCGCTGCATCCGGTGCACGAGTTGACGTCGATCGTCATGCCCCATTTGTGGCCTGCGTAAACGAACGGCGGGTACATCTCGTAGGGCTGGTCCATTTTTTCTTCGCCGAAGTCAGGCTCGACCCCCTTGGCCAGATCGTCGAGGCTCATCGCCTCGATAATCGTGCGGCCCATCATGTCGCTCTTGCCGAGCGGCGTGACCAGCTTGTGGGTCTTGTCGAGCTTGCGCGCATCCACCGCGATACTGCGCGTGCCCTCCGGCATAAACGCAAACGGATTAACCCCGATGCCGCGGGCGTAGCGGCCATACGACGTATGGCCCTGGCCATAGGGCACCGCGATCACGCCGGGCTTGACCAGCGGCGAGATGGTCACGGTCAGCTCGATCGGGCCGCCGGGCGTCGCGATCTCGATCATGTTGATGCCGGCGAACAGCCGCGTGCCCTCGTAATCCTTGACCAGGCCGAGTTGCTTGGCGGTTTCCGGATGGACTTCGGCCCAGCTATCCCAGACGATCTGGGTAATCGGATCCGGAATCTCCTGCAGCCACGGCTTGTTGGCGCCGCGTCCGTCGTAAAGAAAGATGTGCGGAAAGGCCCACAGCGTGAGCGGCGCCGCGGCGCCGGGCGCCGGGCTCTTCTGCGCGAAAACCGCCGGGGCCAGCTTGACCGTGTTTTCTTTGGCCGCCTGAAAGACCCCGCCATGGCGGCGCGCGTCGTCCCAAAATTGCTTGGGCGTGGCCGACGCGCCAATTTTGCCCTGCAACTCCTGCCACCCGGTGCTCACCGCGTCGGCCGCGTTCTCGTAGGCGATCGCCTGGCCGGCAGTGCCCGCGCCCAGATGCGCCGACTCGATCAGGATGTCGTGCAGCGGCCGGCTCGGGAACACCGGCTGCATCACCGGCTGGCCCAGGCCATAGACGCCCGCGCGCGGATTGCTGTCGCGCCAGCTTTCGAGCGCATGATGGGTCGGGAGCCACAGACTGGCCAATTCCGCCGACTCGTCGGGCACCTCGCCCGCCCAGACCACGAAGCCGACTCGGTTAGCCGCGTTCTTGAACGCGTCGCCCGGCGGCATCGAGTAGGCCGGGTTGCCGCCCGCGATCACCAGCACGTCGACCTGCCCATCGCGCATCGCGTCGATAACCGCGCGGACGTCGGCCGGGCGGCTGGTCGCCTGCGCCGGCGCATTGTCGAGGAAGACCATCGTCTTGCCGAGGTTGCCGGTAACCGCATTGAGGATGAAGGCCGCCAGATGGGCTTGCGGATCGGGGCCGCCGGCCAGAGCCACGGCACCGTCCGTCGCCTGGCCGAACCAGCCCGCGATTTTGGTAATCGTCGCTGCCGGGACGCCGGTCTGCGCACTAATTTTTTCCGGGTCGTAAGCGGCGACCAGGGTCTTCAGCGCCGCCACGTCGACGCCCGCCGCTTGCGCTACCCAGCCTTGGGTGACGACCACGTTGAGCACCGCCATCGCCACCGCGCCCTCGCTGCCCGGATTCGCCGCGACCCATTCGTCGCATTTGGCAGCGGTGGCGTTGAGGCGCGGGCCGACGTATGCGGCATGGCCGATACTGAGACTCCCGGCGCGGGTTTTCGGCGCCCGGAACTGCGCGAACTGGCGCGCGTACTCGACCGGCGAATCCCAGGTCTCGACGAAATCGGCGCCGAACGAAATGATCGTCTCAGCCTGATCGAGCCGGTAAATGGGCAGGTCGCGGCGCCCGAAACAGGCCTCGGCCGCGGCCCGCGCCGGCTCATCGCTAAACGCCTCCCAGAAGATCACGCGGCTCGAGTTGTAGGCCTGCGCCCACGCCTGCGTAACTTTGTCCAGCGTGGGGCCCTGCGGAGCGCCGACCAACGCGACCCGATCCTTGCCGGCCTTGGCCGCCGCCGCGAGCTTGTCGTTGAGCAGCTTGGCCGCGTCGTCCCATTCGATCGGCGTCAGCCGGCCGTCGCTGCCGCGCGTATGCGGCTTGGCCAGGCGGTCGGGGTTATACAGGCCCTGCAAGGCGGATTGGCCGCGCGCGCAGATCGCACCCTGGCTTATCGGATCGGCGGGATTGCCCTCGAGCTTGATCACCCGCCCTTCCATCACACGCGCCACGACGCCGCATCCGGCCGAACATTCAGCACAAGTCGTCGCGTAAAAAGTCGGCACCCCGGGAATCAGGTTCTCGTCGGGAACGACGTAGGGAATCAGCTTTCTGGCGGCCGGTTCGCAACCGGGTATCGCAGCCGCGGCCGACGCCGTAGCTGCTAGCTTGATGAATGACCGCCTGGACAGCCCGTCTGACATTTCGCTTCCTCGCTCAGTGGTGGCAGACAAAACATTCCTGGGTGGCGCCGCGCTGGGCATGGCAGCTCACACAGAAACCCATGTTGATCTCGTGCACGGGCACAACCCGGTCCATGGTTTCAACCGGCCCATGACATTCCTGGCACTGCACGCCCGCCCAGATGTGGGGCTTGTGAACGAAGCGGACAAAATCGGGCAGCGTGTAGATCCGGTTCCAGCGAATCTCAAACGGTGGTTGAGAATCGTCAGTCCAGGGCCGCGTGACCGGCTGGATACCACCGAGCAGCGCACTGCCATGACAGCCCACGCATCGCGCGATCGGCGGCACGCCGGAATTCGCCGAGCGCCGCGCGTATTCGTGGCAGTACTGGCATGGAATCTTGTTGATGCCGGCGTGGACGCGATGGCTGAACGGGATCGGCTGTTCGACACCAACGCGCGGGTCCCACGGCCGCTCTGACACCGCGACCGTGTAGAGGCCAACCACGAACATGAGCACGGCGACTGGAATTAGTATGCGGTTCATCGTCTCAAATCTGGCTCATCTCACGACCGTCAGGAGGGCCGCGCGGACTTCCGCGGCGGCCGGGCCGAAAACGGTGCGACGGCAGAAGTAACAAGCTTGGCTGGCCGCGGTCAACCCGAAGCGATAAGCGGTCAAATTATTCACCACAGAAGGCGTCATCCCCGGATCTCAAACGAAAGAATATCTAACATCACGCGCACCCCGCCGCAAGCCAAAGTTATGACAAAATTGTCCCAACGCGGGAATCTCATTGGCCCGCACGCGAGCGCGCCCCGGTGCTACGGGCGTATTGCGCGTGCTTACCGCGCCGATCGCCTGTGCATAACCGCGCGGCGCCTTGCGCCGGTGTGCAAAACCGCTTCGCGCAGCGCCGCGTTAAGCCCTTTCCCCGTTTCGGCCCCGGCCGATTTGTGTTAATGATTGCCCACGTCCACGGATTGGAGATTGCCTCGTCAGGTGCAGATCAAAGTCGCTTCACGGCTGAACCTTCTTCCACCCTATCTTTTCGCCGAACTCGACCGTCTCAAACGCGAAGTTCAGCAAACCGGGGTCGATGTAATCAGCCTCGGCATCGGCGATCCTGACCTGCCCACGCCGGCCCATATCGTCGCGGCGCTCAAGCGCACCGCCGACCTGCCCGTGAACCATCGCTACCCCGACTACCAGGGGCTCGACCGGTTTCGTGAAGCGGCCGCCGGATGGTACAAGCGGCGCTTCAACGTCACGCTCGATAGCGCCCGCGAAGTCTGCGCATTGATTGGCTCGAAAGAGGGTATCGCGAACTTTCCGGTGGCCGTGGTCGATCCCGGTGACATCGTTCTGATTCCGTCGCCGGGCTACCCGGTCTACTACTCGGGATGCGTTTTCAATGGCGGCGAGCCGTACTACATGCCGCTGCGCAAGGAGAATGCATTTCTGCCCGACCTGAGCGCGATTCCCGCCGAAATCGTCCGCCGCGCCAAGCTCATGTGGATTAATTATCCCAACAATCCCACTGCGGCGACTGCGGAATTGCCGTTTTACCGCGACGTTGTCGCCTTCTGCCTAAAGCACAGCATTATCCTGGCGCACGACATCGCCTACTCCGAAATCGCTTTCGACGGTTATCAAGCGCCGAGCCTGCTCGAAATCGATGGCGCGCGCGAATGCTCAATCGAATTCCATTCGCTCTCCAAGACCTACTCGATGACCGGCTGGCGGGTCGGCTTCGCGGTCGGCAACGCGGCCCTGGTCGGCGCCCTCGGCACGGTCAAGACCAACGTCGATTCGGGCGTCTTTCAGGCCGTGCAGGAAGCCGCGATCGAGGCCCTGACGGGCGGCGACGAGACCCTGCATCAGTACTGCGCAATCTACCAGGAGCGGCGCGATCTGATGGTCGCCGCGCTCGGCGCTCTGGGTCTGCAATGCGCCACGCCGCGCGCGACTTTCTATCTTTGGGTGGAAACGCCCAAGGGCTATACCTCGGTTTCATTTACGGAGCGGGTGCTCCGCGAGACTGGCGTGGTAATTACGCCGGGCTCCGGCTTTGGCAAGGGTGGCGAGGGTTATGTGCGCTTTTCACTGACCGTGCCGAGCGCGCGTTTGCGTGAGGCGGTGGGACGTATACAGGCGCTGCGGCTGTGACGGCGGGGAATGCCCCATCGGGTTTTCATCGGCATCGGAACCAACCGCGGCGATAGGGCCGCCAATTACCGGGAGGCGATTGTGCGCGTCGCGAGCCTGCCCGGGACCCGCGTCGTGCGCCAGTCGTCAATCTACGAGACCGAACCGGTCGGCGAAATCAAGGGGCCGTTTCTGAACGGAGTCGTCGAAATCGAAACCGAACTGCCGGCCGACACGCTGATGCGCCGCCTGTTGTCGATTGAACGCACGATGGGCCGCAAGCGGGCGCCCGGACGCCGGCGCACGGCGCACCCCGCGCATCAGCCGCGCGCCATCGACCTCGACATGCTGTTCTTCAACCACGAGACCGTCGCCACACGCGCGCTGACACTGCCGCATCCACGGCTTCACGAGCGGCGCTTCGTGCTCGCACCGATGGCTGAGCTGGCCCCGGCCCTGATCCATCCCAAACTAAATGTAACGATTTCCGACTTGTTGGCAAGCCTCAAGTCGCCTTATCGGGTTAGCCTGGCGCGCGCCGATTTGACGCGCCCGCAGCCGCCCAGGCCAGAGGTAGCCACGCGATGAAATTCTTTGTCGATTCAGCCGAGGCCGCCGAAATCCGCGAAATCGCGGAGCTTGGCCTCGCCGACGGCGTCACCACCAATCCGAGCCTGATCGCCAAATCCGGCCGCCCCTACTTCGACCTGCTGCGCGAGATCTGCACCATCGTCGACGGCCCGGTCAGCGCCGAGGTGGTCGCCACCGCCGCCCCCGCGATGCTCGAGGAAGGGCTCAAGCTCTCCGCCCTGCATCCCAATATCGTCGTCAAATGCCCCATGACGATCGAGGGCCTCAAGGCCACCCGCGCGCTCGCCGACCGCGGTATCCGGGTCAACGTGACGTTGATCTTCAGCCCGCTGCAGGCGCTGGCGGCGGTCAAATGCGGCGCGAGCTTTCTCTCGCCGTTCGTCGGCCGGCTCGACGATATCGGCCACGACGGCCTGCTGTTGATCGATCAAATCGTGCGCATCATGGACAACTACGACTACCCGGCCGAGGTGCTGGTCGCCTCGATTCGCTCGCCGCTCCATCTGCTGCATGCGGCTGAGGCGGGCGCGCACATCGCGACTCTGCCGCCGGCCGTGATCAAGCAGATCTTGCAGCATCCGCTGACCGACGCCGGCCTCGAGAAATTCCTCGCCGACTGGCACCAGACCAAGCAGAAGATTTAATCGCGATTCGGATCTCGCTTTTCCGCCACGCGCTGTGAGCGAGCTGCGCTTAACAAGTAAGTTTCTCAAGGAGTCGGTACGTATCTTGCTGGGAATCCAGATTGTCGACGAACGAGCTTCGGTCTTCAGCGTACGAAAATGAGTTCACGAGGTTCTTTGAAAGCTCAATGAGTTCCTTGATCTCGTCGTACTTTACATCGGCCGTCTCGAAGACCACGTTAATTTCGAGACGTTTGGTGGATGTCTTGAACCGGTACCATGAATTCTTTGCTCGCAGCATCCAAGCGCATTTCATTGCCGTAGTCGTCGTCCTTTACGCCACCTATGAGGATCGGCGCGACACGATAAATCTCGCGCGACTGTATGAAGACGCGCCAGCTGACCTGAAAGCTACCCTCAGGATGGACTTTGCCCGCGCGAGAACTATTTGGAAGAAAATCGCTGTTCTTCGGAACAATCATTTCGGTCACGTCACAATGTACTTCGCTCGGTCATTTTTATAGATCCAATAGATCTGGTAATGGAGATCCGCAGTAAGAACTGAATCGTGAAGCCGCTTGATCAATTCCTTTCGCGGCATCGGATTTGACTGTCGGCTCACTATCTCACCATAGCCACTCGGAAGGCTCCGTGCGATTGGCGCGCGCTCCCAGCCTGCTGGTCATCCACTCCGTTATTATCCGTTATCGGATGAGTCGTGCAGAGGTTCCCTAATGGCCGCGGCTAATTCATCGCCGGCGAGCGTTCCGCGATCAGCCGATCGACTTCGCTGCGCAGGCGCGGCAGCACGTCCTCATAGGTGAAATTGCCGACCTTGCGATCCTTCTTCTTGAGATTCACCGTGGTCGGTCCGCACCACAGACCCAAATCCGCGTCGTCGGTCTCGCCCGGCCCGTTGACCCGGCAGCCCATCACCGCGATCGTGATGCGGTATTGCGACGCGTAGGTCGTCAGCTCCTTGACCTGCTGCGTTAACTCGACAAATTTTTCGTTCTCGACCCGCGAGCACGACGGACACGAAATGATATTCATGCCCGTGCCGAAGTCGGGCACCGAGATGAAGCGGCCAGCCTTGACGTCGGCGATAATCTGATGGCCGACGACGACCTCCTCGTGCTTGCGCTCATTGGGCAGCGTGAGCGAGACCCGGATCGTGTCGCCGATATGCTGCGCGAGGAGTTTCTCGAAGGCGAGCCGCGTCTTGATAATCCCGTCGGGCGGCAAGCCGGCCTCGGTGACGCCGAGATGCAACGGCACGTCGGGGCGCCGCTCGGTCATGCGCCGATTAGCCTCGAGCACCTTGGCCGGATCGGAATCCTTGAGCGAGACGACGAAGCGATCGAAGCCGTACTCTTCCATCAGCGCGCAATGGTACGCCGCCGACTCGACGATCGCGGTTAGCTGATCGCCGGGATATTTTTCCAGGAAGGCGGGCGCCACCGACCCGCAATTGACGCCGATGCGAATCGCCAGATCGTGGTCGCGCGCGATATCGACCAGCCATTTCACCTTTTGCGGAATCGTCTTGGACTTCTCGATGTGATGCAGGTGGCCGGGGTTGTAGCGGATTTTGTCAACATACGGCGCGACCTTGCCCGCGATGCGATAGTTTTCCTGCAAGTCCACCGACAGCGTGACGCCCGGGGTCTGCGCGCGAATTTCCTTGAGCGCGGGAACCTCCTTGGCGTTATCCAGCGCGATGCGCACGATGCCTGCGCCGGCCCGCGCCAACTGATGGGTCTGCGCGATGGTCTTGTCGATGTCGACCGTGCGTGTCGCGCACATCGATTGCACCACCACCGGCGCGCCGCCGCCAACCTCGACGCCGCCGATACGAATCTTCCGGGTCCGTGTCGCCTGATCCATCATTCAGCCCTTGCGCTCCTCCGCCATCTTCAAGTCTTCAGTCACCGCCATCGCCACGCATGAATGGGCAAAGGCACCACCGGCCCGCAAGGCCATCGCGACAAACGCCGCTTCGGCGATCTCTTCGTCACTAACGCCCTGCTTGTGCGCACGTTTGACGTGCTCCTCGATACACCACAGGCATTGGGTGACGTGCGCCGCCGTGATCGCCATCAGGGTTTTCGTGCGCGCGGGAATCGCGCCGTCCTTGAACACCGCCTGATCGAAATCCATGAAGCTCTTGAACAGATCGGGCTTGAGTACCCTGAGCTTGCGCAGACTCTTGATCGTGTCGCGGGCAAATAACTCGGCCATCGCAATCGCCCCTCCGTCAAGCGGTGTTCCAATTATATCAGATGATTCCGCCACGGCCATCGCAGACCACGATCGTCCGAGTTTGGGCGCTATCCCGGAGCGGATGGCGATAAAACAACTGTAATTCTCTGATGCAATATATTCTTTTATTATCCATATTAATGTTTTTTTTCCAAATTTCCGTAAACTGACCGCATGGCAAAAAAACACCTAGAATTTAATGTTTAGACACTTGATTACATGTTTTTTTAATGCTACAGATGTTTTATTGATGCACACAGCGACGACACATGCTATGAGGGAGCAATACGTCGTAGTATCGTAACCGCATCGAGCTAACACTCGAGGCGGTCCCTCCAAGGGGAGTTTCGAGAGATGGAACAGATCGCACAATCGGTTGAAGGCGCAGAGTCGATCGCATTCACGGACGTCATCCTGCCGAGCCAATTTTTTGGCGCAATGGGCGGCGGCGGTCTCTGTAGCGAACAACGCTTGATGCTGGCGGTGCTGGTCGATGCGATCAACATCCTCCAGGGCTGGAGCCGGATGGGCAGTGCGCGCAAGCGCCGCGCCTTTGCCGAAGCCGGTCAGTGGGTCAATACGCGCGGCACCACCTATCCGTTCTCGTTCGATAGCGTCTGCGATGCACTCGGGATAGATTCAGAGATTCTGCGCGGACGCCTGAGCGGGCTTTCGATCGGCCGCAGTGCACCGGATCGTCTGGGCGCGGGTCGCCTGCGGCTCAAGGAATCGAGCCGCGCACAGCATATGACTGCGAATCGCATGCGCCGTCGCCGTGGCC
>DAHVFB010000104.1 GCA_027317185.1 Deltaproteobacteria bacterium | reverse complement strand
GCCGAGGAAGTGCGCAAATACACTTTCGCGCACCAGCCCCGCAATACGGCTAAGAAATATCCCGGCCGCTACCAGCCACGCCAGGTTGGGCGCAGAATTTGGAACGCGGGCGCGATCGCCCGCGCCGGCGGCACGCGCCGCCTCCAAATCACGAACGCCAGGCGCGCTGGAATCCTTGCTCACTTACCCCTTACAAGCGGCGCAACCTCGGGAATTGTTCCCTCCCGATCACTTGGATTTCGCGTGTCGCGACTTGAGTTCCTGAACCAGCGAGCTGTTGCCGTAAGGACGCTGATAGACCACGAAGTAACGATCGTCGAAGATTCCGAAATGCTGGACAGGATAGAAGCCGATCGCCGCCATCCATGAGTCAAGATCCGACCGCTTCAGCCACATCCAACTCTTGGAGTCTTCCGGGCTTTTGTCGATCACCACGATGCGGCCTTCCGGCTTGAGGTACGTCGCGGTGGCGTCCAGATAAGCTTCCCGATGCTCAATCATATGCAATGAGCGATGGAAAAAAGCCACGTCGACAGTCTTCACCGGCAGCTTGGGATCGTCGTGTCCGCCCAGCACCGTGTGCAGGTCGGTGAGGTTGTTTTTCTTTGCCTGCCCGTCGACGTAATCGAGCATCTTCTGGTCGATATCGACCGCATACAAAGTCCCGTTCGGAGCGATCGCCTTGGCCATCGGAATCGAAAACGCCCCGCTTCCGGAGCCGATGTCCGCCACCACGTCGCCCGGCTTGAGTTTCAGTTTCTTGATCACTTCGTGAACCTTCAGATCGCGGCCCGGCTTGTTCATCAACGCGATGTACTTGTCGGCCGGCAGTTGCGCCAGTTGCGCGAACGCGTTGGTCCATCCGATTCCCGCCAGCAAGGCGAACACGAGACCTGCAATTACCAGTTGATTTTTCTTTGTCATTCCCATTCTCCGAATAGGTTTGCGCCATTACAAAGTGGTGAAGTTGTTAGATATCGAAATGGCGTTGGAGAGCCAGACCCGAGGAGCGAACATCATAGTGAGCTTGATCCGGTTACTTAACTACAGGTTTTCCCGGCGGCTTCCAACCCGCCACTGACCCGTTTTCGCCCGGGCTCGCCGCCCATAGCCACGCCTTGGTACCGCGGCCCGAGGCTCGTAAGATAGGGCTGCGATGGAACTCAAGCGCACCCTGGTCGATCGCGAAGGCGCGATCGCGACCGTCACCATCAACCGCCCCGAGGCGCGCAATGCGCTTAACCGCGCCACACTCGCAGAACTTAATTTTACCTTTCGCGAACTGGCAGGCGGTCGCTCAGTGCAGGTGGTGATTCTGCGGGGCGCGGGCGAGGCCGCGTTCTCCGCCGGCGCCGACCTCAAGGAAGTGGCGGAACTGGCCGATCTTCCAGCCCGGCGGGAATACTTCGGCGCGATCGCCGAGTTGCTCGAAACTATCCATCGGATGCCGCAGCCGGTGATTTCGCGAGTCGCGGGCTACGCGCTGGCGGGCGGGATGGGATTGGCGGTCGGATGCGATTTCGCGATCGCCGCCGACAACGCCATCTTCGGCCTGCCCGAGATCACGCTGGGGCTGTTTCCGATGGTGGTGATGGCGCCGATACTACGCCTGTGCGGACCGCGTGCCGCGCTTGAGTTGGCGTTAAGCGGCGAACGTATCGATGCGCGCCGGGCCTTCGATCTCAAGCTGGTGACGCGGGTAGTGGCCGCCGATACGCTCGATAGCGAAGTGGCCAAACTCGCGCGTCGGCTGGCCTCGTTCAGTCCGCTGGTGCTGGAAATGGGCAAGCGGGCGATCTACGAATCGGCCGGCATGGACTACGTGGGCGCGCTCTCATATTTGCGTGAGATGGTCGCGATGGTCTCCACCAGCGAGGATTGCGCCGAGGGCATCCGCGCATTTATCGAAAAGCGCAAGCCGAACTTCAGAGGCCGCTGAGCAGCGTGGGTTTTTCGCTCTACATCCATATTCCGTGGT
The DNA here is from genome assembly GCA_027317185.1 of Deltaproteobacteria bacterium. GTDB lineage: Bacteria > Desulfobacterota > Binatia > Binatales > Binataceae > JAJPIG01. The sequence continues at coordinate 12,242 of DAHVFB010000104.1, read as the reverse complement.
GCCATGCGAAATGCCCGTACTGCGATTTCAATTCGTATGCGGCGAGTGTCTGGCCCGAGGATCGCTACGTCGATGCGATCGTCGCGGAGCTGACGTATCGGGCCGCGCAAGCGCCGTGGAGAGGAAATTCGATCGCGACGATTTTCTTCGGCGGCGGCACGCCGTCCCTGTTCGCCCCGCAATCGATCGCACGCATACTCGACGCTGCCTCGCGGTGGTGGAAAATCGAGCGCGATGCCGAAATTACGCTGGAAGCCAATCCTGGCACGGTGAACGGGGAGAAACTGGCCGGGATGCGCGCGGCGGGGGTGAATCGAATCAGCTTCGGCGCGCAGTCGTTTAATCCCGCGATCCTGAAGTTTCTCGGCCGCATTCACAGCGCGGAGGATACGCGCGAGGCGGCGCGAATGGCCCATCGGGCCGGCTTCGATCGTCTCAACCTCGACTTGATTTTCGCGGTGCCGGGTCAGACCACGGACGACATCCGGGCTGATATCGATGCGGCTGTCGCCCTCGGCCCCGATCACATTTCCGCCTACAATCTGACCTTCGAGGAAGGCACCCCCTTTTTCAGCGATCTGAAGCGCGGGCGCATCCGCCAACTTCCATCGGATGATCAGGCGGCGATGTACGCGATGGTGCGAATGGAGCTGCCGCGCCGCGGCTATGCGATGTACGAAATTTCGAACTATGCTGCGCCGGGCCATGAGGCGCGCCATAACCTGACCTATTGGCGCGGCGAGAGTTATCTGGGAATCGGGGCGGGCGCGCACAGCTTCGGACGAATTGGCGCGGCGGGCCGGCGATGGTGGAACGAGCGATCGCCCGGCCGCTACATGGATCGCACGCTCCACGCTGGACTGGCGGAAGCGGGATCGGAAGTGACCGGCGAGCTGACCGCGGCCGGCGAATTTGTCTTCCTCAACCTGCGACTGCTCGACGGTTTCGCGCTGGCCGATTTCAGCCGCCGGTTCGATCGGGGCTTCAACGAAATCTTTGGCGCGCAGGCGATTAAGCTGGTAGCGGACGGACTGCTGATCAACCAGGATGGCCGGGTGCGGCTTTCGGATCGGGGACTCGAATTGGCCGACTCGGTGTTCGCCGAATTCGTTTAAATTTAGCTGTTTTGGTTGGACGCGTTCAGAGATGCTTCAATCAATTCTGAAACCCGGCGCGGGGTGGTGAGCCGAATGAACGCGCCCAGCCGGGGGCCGCGTTCCTGACCCATGATGGTGCGGTACAGCAGCGGAAAAATCTTGCCCGGCTTGTCGTAATAGGTGCGGCCCAGATCGTAGATGGTTTTCTCGATCACCTCGGCCGGGGCGTCGCGGTTGTCGTCGAGAAACTGCTTCAGCGCGCCCAGTTGCTCCCGCTCGCCCGCGCCCGGCACGTAGCGCTGCCGGGTGGGTTCGATAAAGTCGGCATAATAATTGAGCGCGCACTTGAGCAGCGTATTCACCAGACTGAGGGTATCGGGGTCGGTCTCCAGCCTGGGTTCGTACTGGCGCAGGTAATTCAAGATCAGGTCGCGGTCCAAACTGCCGAGTATCCCGACCAGGTTCATGATCATGGCGTAGCTCAGATCGGAATCGAAACGGCGGGCGCTGCTGCTCTGCAAGATGAAATCGAGCAGCGCGTGCTGATTGCCATCGGGTTGCGCGCCTATTTGCCGCACCGCTTCGAGGTATTCATCGACGTATTGCGGGATCGCCTCGATAAAAAGTTTGCGCGCTTTACGCGGATTGAGAATCAGAAAATACTTCAGCGCTTCGATCGGCGCGTAACGCCGCCATTGCTCGACTCCGACCCCGCGTCCGATCGACTTCGAGACCTTGTGGCCTTCCTCGTCGAGGTACATCTCAAATGGAAATCCGAGCGGAGGGTTACCTCCCAATACGCGCACGATCTCGCTTGATAACCGCGCCGAGTCGATTAAATCCTTGCCGTAGAGTTCGTAATCGACCGCCATCACGTACCAGCGCAGCGCCCAATCGACCTTCCACTGCACCTTGGCGTGGCCGCCGAGCACGCTCTGCTCGCCGCGAAAACCGCATCCGTGGGCGCCGCCGAAACTTCGCTCGCATGAAAATTCGACGCTGGCGCGATCCGGATGATAGGCGGTCACCAGGGTCGAATTGACCTGACCGCAGGAGGGACAGATCGGCATGAACGGCGACCAGCCGTCGCGGTTCTCCAGGCGCAAGGTTGGCGCGACCAGACCGATGATTTCGGCGTGCCGGTGCAGAATCAGCTTGAGCGCGTCGTCGAAACGGCCCGACCGGTAGATCTCGGAAGAACGCATCAGCTCGTAATCGAGATCAGCCTCGACCGGAGCGAGGAAGCTGCCGAGCAGATTGATCATATGGTCGGCGAACGATGCATGGCCGTCGCCGAACGGATCCGGAATCCGTGAAACCGGCTGGCCCAGATGAGCGGAGATCGCCTCGCGATTCGGAATACTCTCGGGCACCTTGCGCAGACCATCCATGTCATCGATGAAAACGATCAGGCGGCTTTTGCGCGAGGGTTCGATCTTATGCAGTGCATGCCTGACATAGGAGGGGCGGAGGATTTCGCCCATGGTGCCGAGATGAGGCAGACCGGACGGACCGAAGCCGCTCTCGAAGACCACCGGACGGTCCACCGGATAGTCGCGAACCCGATGCAGGATCGCGCGCGCCTCCTCATATGGCCAAAGTTCGACCCCCGAGGCAATTTCGCTCCGCTGAGCCATCCGCAATGCCTACTCCTCCGATTCCGTCAGACTCTTGCCGCGCAGCACCAGCGCGACCGCTTCATGCAGCCAGGGATCGATTTGCAAATCGCGCATCTTTTCCGAAGCCAGCCGCAACTTAACGCAGCAGTTCGCACAAATAAACGCTTCCTGGCATAAACCAGCACGATCCTCGACCAACAATCGCAACAGCCAATCGGTAATCTGGCGCCGGCAAATCTGGCAATGAGTCTGGTCGGACATCGGCGATGAATTCGCAGTCAAAGACGTAGTATACTCTTTCCGATCGCAGAACGATCTTCTATGTTATCCGAAACGATTGCACGGCCTTTTACAAGTGCCCGGCCATGGTCGGGCGCTTTTTACGACTTGCAGTATATCCGATGAACCCAGCTGGTTGCGCGGCCGCGAATCCCCTACGGGATCGGCGGACCGTACGCCCGCAATCTGATGGAACAGGCATACACCCAACAAAAACTTCGCGAACTGCGCGCACTGGTCAGTGACGGCGATCGGATCGCAATCCTGCTGCAGGACGATCCGGACCCCGACGCGATGTCGAGCGCGATGGCGCTGCGGACCCTGCTGGGCCGCAACAAGCTGACCACCCCATTTTTCAGTTTCACTCCCGTGACCCGGCCCGAGAACCGTACCATGGTGCATCTGCTGGAGATCGAAATCACGCCGGCCAGCACCGGGATACTCGACCAGTTCGACCGGATCGCGATGGTGGATGTCGAGCCGCCATATTTCGGCGAGAAGATCCATCGGGCCGATATCGTGATCGATCATCATCCTGGCTATACGCAGGGCAATGCGCAGTTCGAGGATGTGCGCACCAGATATGGATCGACCGCGACGATCATGACCGAGTACCTGATCGCCGACCAGCAGCATATCAGCGAACGGCTGGCGACCGCGCTGCTTTATGGGATCAGATCGGACACCGTGATGCTTTCGCGGCGGGTGACCGAGGACGACATCCAGGCCTTCACCCATCTTTACCCGCTGGCGAACTTCAATCTGTTGCGTCAGATCGATCGCCCGGAATTTCCACTGAGCTTCGCCCGCGTGCTGTCGCGCGCCATGGCGCGGATCAAGGTGCGCGACGGCCTGATCGTGCTCCATCTAGGCCCGATCGAGCGTGACGATCTGGTGGTGCAGCTGGCGGAGCTATGCCTGCAATTCGAGGGTGTGGACTGGGCAATGGTGGCTGGCAAACTAGGCGACAATCTCACCATTGCCCTGCGCAATCAGGTGATTGGGCGCGGCAATGCGGGTGAGGTGGCCAAACGGCTGTTCGGCGATATCGGCAGCGCCGGCGGCCATCGCGACATGGCGAAGGCGATCATCCCGCTGCGGGCGTGGCGCGAGCGCGAGGGCAGCACACGCGACTCGGCGATCGAAGCCCGGTTGCGCGAGTTGTTCACGATCGGGGTGCTGGCGCATGAAGGTTTGGAGGCGCGGCCGGGTAACGGCAAAGGCGTAATTTAAATGATCTCCGATAATCGCAACCTGTCTCAAATGATCACGCCTGGTTTACCAGGCTGTCCGGCCTCTCTATCTTAACTGCTGTGATTGTGGCGGAAGCGACCGTTGAGGTGAAGAATCGACTCGGACTACATCTGCGCGCCGCCACCACGCTGGCCGAAACCGTCAATCGCTTCAAGTCCGCCGTCACCCTGACGCGCGGCAAGAACCAGGTCAGCGCTCGCAGTATCACCGGCCTGATGATTCTGGGCGCTGGAATCGGTACCAAGCTTAAGCTCCGCGCCGAGGGCGACGACGCGCGGGAGGCCTTGAGCGCGCTCAAGCAGCTTTTCGATCAGCGTTTCGGCGAAGATTAGCGTTGCCCTCCGCAACTTGGCTGTAACTGGTATATGTTAGATGGCAGCGGCGCTTTAACTTGACCAATACAGAGCGGTTGGTTAATAAGATGCCAGCGAAAAAAAATTGTCCCCGCGAAGATCACCAACCGACCGAGCGCTGCGCGCCGAAAGAATCCGGAAAACTCTGCTGATTCCGTCCGTGCCCGAGACCCCCGGTCGAATCTGACTAATCGTTGGGGTCGAGGTCGACTGATCAGTTACGCTCCAAGGAGCCATTTTTAAATGCCATTGAAAGATTTCCTGTTCACTTCGGAGTCAGTCTCCGAAGGCCATCCGGACAAGATGTGCGATCAGATTTCCGACGCGGTGCTCGATGCCCTGCTCGAGCAGGACCCGAACTCGCGCGTCGCGCTGGAATCGCTCGTAAAGACCGGGCTGGTAGTTCTCGCCGGCGAGATCACGACTCGCGCGCATGCCGACTACGTTAACGTCGCACGCAAGGTGGTTTGCGAGATCGGGTACGACGACATGGCGACAGGGTTCGACGGCCACAAGTGCGCCGTTCTCACCGCCATCGAGCCGCAATCGGCGGATATCTCGCAAGGTGTCACCGAAGGCGAGGGGCTGCACAAGGAACAGGGCGCGGGCGACCAGGGCCTGATGTTCGGTCTGGCGTGCGATGAAACGCCCGAGCTGATGCCTTTGCCGATCTCACTGGCGCATCATCTGATGTTCAATCTTTCCCGCCTGCGCCACGAGGGCAAGCTCGATTTTCTGCGGCCTGACGGCAAGAGCCAGGTGACCGTGCGCTACGTCAACGGCCAACCGGTCGGGATCAGCGCGGTAGTGATATCGACCCAGCATACGCCCGAGGTCGGCTATGCGACTATCCGCGAAGCTATTATCGAAGAGCTGATCAAGAAGACCATCCCCGATCGGTACATCGATAAGGCGACGGTCTTCCACGTTAATCCGACCGGCAGCTTTGTGATCGGCGGCCCGCACGGAGACTGTGGGCTGACCGGACGCAAGATTATCGTCGATACCTATGGCGGCTACGGACGTCACGGCGGCGGCGCGTTCTCCGGCAAGGATCCGAGCAAGGTGGATCGTTCAGCCTGCTACATGGCCCGCTATGTAGCCAAGAACGTTGTCGCGGCGGGTTTGGCCAAAAAATGCGAAATCCAGGTCGCCTATGCGATTGGTGTTGCGGAGCCGGTTTCCATCCTGGTCGATACCTTCGACACCGGCGTGGTGCCCGACAGCAAATTGTCTTCCACCCTGCGGGAACTGTTCGATTTTCGTCCCGCAGGAATTATCAAGACGCTCGCACTGAAGAAACCGATTTATCGCGAGACCGCAGCCTATGGTCATTTCGGCCGGGTTCCGCATGAGGGCTTCTTCACCTGGGAGCGGACTGACATGGCGGACGCAATCCGCACCGCGTTCGGCCGTTAACTTTTACATGCCATCGGAATTGGAGATTAGATGATAGCGAAAGCTGCCAAAAGCAAAACTCTATCCACCGTCCGGCGCAACGGCGCAGGCCGCGATTACGATGTCGCCGACATGAATCTGGCCGCTCAGGGCCGTCGGCGAATCGAATGGGCCGACGAACAGATGCCGGTGCTGCGGCGGCTACGCGAGCGGTTCATCAAGGACCAGCCGCTTAAAGGGCATCGCCTGGGCGCCTGCCTCCATATCACTACGGAAACCGCCAATCTGCTGCGCACGCTAAAAGCCGGTGGTGCCGAAGTGCTGTGCTGCGCTTCCAATCCGCTCTCGACCCAAGATGATGTCGCCGCGGCGCTGATCAAGGAATACGACATCCCAACCTATGCGATTCGCGCTGAAGATCGCGATTCCTATTACAGCCATCTGCGGGCCGTGCTCGACCGCCATCCGACGGTCACCATGGACGACGGCGCGGATCTGGTCAGCCTGCTGCACACCGATTACAAGGGGCAGGCCGATGAACTCTCGGCGAGCATGGAAGAGACCACGACTGGTGTGATCCGGTTGCGGGCGATGGAGCGTGACGGCGCGCTGCGCATTCCGGTGGTCGCGGTGAACGATGCGCAAACCAAGTTCCTGTTCGACAATCGCTATGGCACCGGCCAGTCAACCCTCGACGCGATCATCCGCGCCACCGGCGTGCTGGTGGCTGGTTCCGTGTTCGTGGTGGGCGGCTATGGATGGTGCGGACGCGGGGTGGCGACGCGGGCGCGTGGACTCGGCGCCAACGTCATCGTCACCGAGGTGAATCCGATTCGCGCGCTCGAAGCCGCGCTCGACGGCTTTCAGGTCAAGACCATGGCGGAAGCCGCCAAGACCGGCGACATCTTCGTTACCGTCACCGGCGACAAGAGCGTGTTGACCGCGGCGCATTTCCAGGCGATGAAAAGTGGCGCGATCATATGCAACTCGGGCCACTTCGACGTCGAGATCGACCTCCCGGCGCTTAAGAAATTGTCCAAGAGTGTTGAACAATACCCCGAGCGCGAGGTCGAGTCCTATCAGCTCAAAAATGGCCGGCAGATTTTCCTGCTCGGGCAGGGCCGATTGGTTAATCTGGCCTGCGCCGAGGGCCATCCAGCCCAGGTGATGGACATGAGCTTCGCCACCCAGGCCGCGGCCGCCCGCTGGGTTACCAGCGGAAAACGGCTATCGGTTCAGGTGCATAACGTACCGCAGGCGATCGAGGACGAAGTGGCGGCGCACAAGCTGGCCGCGATGGGAATCAAGATCGATTCGCTTTCATCCGACCAGAAAAAGTATCTGCATAGCTGGGAATCGGGCACCTGATCCGGCTTCTCGATTGCTTATCGAAGATGCATGCGCCGGGCCCGCGAAAGCGGGCTCGGCTTTTTTTACGCCGCGGACGCCGAACTGAAGCTTAATCGATCGCGCCTTTACGAATCACGATTCGCAAATCACTTATTTTTTTATGCAGCGTGTTGCGGTTGAGTCCCAGTTGGCGCGCCGCACGCAATTGGTTCCCTTGCGCCCGCTCGAGCACCGCTTCGATCAGCGGCTTCTCGAATTTCGCCAGCATTGATTTGTACAGATTGGCCATCTGATCGTCGTTGAGCTCCGCGATGTGATCGTGAATCAGCGCGGCAACGGTTTGCTCCAATCCCATGCCATCGGGGTTGATGGAAGCGCGAGCCGCCGGACGGCCGGGCGCGATATCTTCCGGCCGGATGGTTTGCCCAGCCGCGAGCAAGGCGGCCCGCAGCACCGCATTTTCGAGCTCGCGTACGTTGCCAGGCCAATCATGGCTTGCCAGCACGGCGCGCGCTTCCGGACTGATCGAACGAACGCCGGTCCCCATCTCGCGCGCACCCTTGGCGATAAAGTAGCTGGTCAGCTCGGTGATGTCCTCGCGGCGGTCACGTAAGGCGGGCAGATGGATCGGAAAAACGCGCAGCCGGAAGTATAAATCCTCACGGAAGCGCTTGTGCGCCACCGCCGTTTCAAGATCCTGGTTGGTCGCCGCGATCACCCGTGCCCGCAACCTCATCAGCTCCGGTCCGCCGACCCGCGTGAACTCGCGTTCCTGCAACGTGCGCAAAAGTTTCGGCTGAAGCTCGAGCGGCAAGTCGCCGATTTCATCGAGAAAGATGGTCCCGATTCCGGCCTGCTCGAATTTGCCGGCCTTGCGATCGAGCGCGCCGGTGAAGGCGCCGCGTTCATGGCCGAACAACTCGCTCTCCAGCAGCCCGGGCGGGATCGCCGAGCAGTTAACCGCCACGAACGGCTCGCGGCATCGCTCGGAATTGAAGTGGATTGCACGCGCAACGAGCTCCTTGCCGGTGCCGCTCTCGCCCAGCAATAAAACACTTGCATCGCTGTTCGCGACCCGGCCAATGAGTTTGTACACCTCCTGCATCGCCGCACTGCGTCCGATGATCTCGCCGCCGGAGATATCGACCGTGATCCCGGTAACTTCGGCTGGCATGCTTGCGCGGGTGGCGATTGCATTCGCCACGCTCGTCACGACCGTGTCGAGGTTGCTGAAGGGCTTGGTCAGATAATCATGGGCCCCGCGCTTCATGGCCTCGATCGCGTTGCTCATGGTGCTGGCGGCGGTAATCACGATGACGGCGGTGGGCAGCCGCTCTTTGCGCGCGGCGGACAGCAGATCGAGGCCGCCGATCCCGGGCATGATGATGTCGACCAGGGCGGTTTCGTAATCTCCACGCCGAAGCGCCTCGAGCGCGGTGCGCCCGTCGGCGGCTTCGCTTACGCTATAACCGGCGGCTTCCAGCCGGTGACGAAGCACCAGCCGGATGGCGGGATCGTCATCGGCGACCAGCACGCGAGCGCCCGTGCGCGGATGGCCGGTAGGTGGCATGGAGAATGATGCTTCCAGTAAAGCCATACTTTCAACCTGCCGCGGAACCTGAGTGTCGATGATTATTCAGCGCCAGTGGCAAAATAACCTTGAAGACCATCCCGCCAAGTTCCTTCGATCGCGCGGCGCGCAGCTTGCCGCCATGAAACCCGACGATTTGTTGGCTTAACACCAGGCCGAGTCCGGTTCCGTGCGGTTTGGTGGTGAAGAACGGCGTGAACAACTGACTCATCTCTTCCTCACCCATGCCGGTGCCGCTGTCGCTGATTTCGACTCGCAAAAAATGCTGCCGGCGGCCGTTGGCATTCATATGAAATTCGGTTTCCATGCGGGTCATGATGACGATTCGGCCCGGCGGCGCGATCGCCTCGATCGCGTTGCGAATGAGGTTGGTGAACACGCGTTCGAGCGCAGGCGCATCGCCAAGAATTTCGGGCAGGCTCGGATCGAAATACTGCTCGATCGCAATTGCGCCCGGTTCTCCCGGATACACGCCGGCCGTCCGCAGCGCCTGATGGATCACCTGGTGGATGTTTACCGGATCGCTCCGCAGCCGCTGAGGTCCGCTTACCGAGAGCACCTGCTCGACCAGACCGGCGATTCGATTTACGCCGTCGAGAATCAATTCGCAGTATTGGCGTCCGCGATGCCCTTCCGGAAATAATCCGGCCAGCAGTTCACCCGCTCCTTTGATTCCGGTCAGCGGATTTTTCACCTCATGCGCCAGGCCGGCCGGAGACAGTCCCAGCGCTCCAGCCGCTGCGTTCCCAGGCGGCAGGTTGGCGGCCAACTGGCGGCGGGACAGATCGAGCAGCATGATCACGGTGCCGGCCAGGCCGGCGCGTTCGTCAATCAGCGGCGAGAGATGGGCGCTAACCGTAATCCGGCGTGCGCGTGCGATCAGATCGACCTTCGCGACACTCATTTCGTTGCAGGTGCTGAAACATTCACCAACCATTTCAGCCAGCCACGCATTATCCACCATCAGATGGCCGATTTGTTCGGCGCTGGGCTGCGTGCCTGCAATCAAATCCTGGGCGGCTGAATTGATCGCGATCAGTTCACACTGGGGCGAAAGCACGATCACGCCCGCGCCGAGACTGTCCAGGATGTTACGCCATAGTGTCAAAGAAGCTCTTCTGTAGCGCCCCGGCTCACCCTTGAGCCTGCCCGATCTGGCGGGGCGAACGCTCGCTAGTACACTCATGGAACGAGGGTCCCACGGTAGCCGAATCTTACTAGGCATTGACTACTCACGCGAGATCTAACATCACGCCGGGAAATCGCTCCCGCGCGGCGCCTAAGCGACTTGGGCAGCCGCGCGGGATTCGATCGCTTAATCATGCGAACACACTGAGCACAGGCCGCGGAGCAGCCGGCGCTTTTGCCAGGATCGCGTTCTGGCAAACCGCCAACCATGATGCCCCGCTGGAACATTGACGCTCATCCTGCCTTGCTCAGAACAGGAAACCAGTTTCGATCAGGCCACGGAACTGCGATGGGTTCCTGCCCTGTCCGCCGAATACATCGCCTGCGGTATAGCTGGTCGCCTGCACGAAAGAGACCTCAGGACGCACGAAAAACTTCTCGTATTGATAGGTCGGCGTCAGCGTTAGCGACCAGGCTTTGCTGCCAGGACCATAACCCATCAGATTGGCGGCCCCACTGGCGGTGCTGCCGGTGCTGCCGATGAATTCGGCGCGCGCGGCCAAAAAGAAGTTACTGGTAATCGCATAGCTCGCGAGGATCGCGCCGCCCAGCGTTGAGGTCGATTGCAATACCCCGATCTGCGAGTTATGTGGCACGTAGGTCCACTGAAAATAGGGCTGAACAATCCACGGCGAAGCGCTGTAGGTATATATGAGATTGTAGATCTCACCGTTGTTCTGCGCGGCCGGCGTCGCAAAGTTCGAGAACTTCGAAAAACCCAGATTACCGCCGCCCACTGCCGACACCGTGTTGGCCGAGTTTATCGCGTAGGCCAGCGAACCGATAAGCCAGGTATAGCTATCGGAATAGAATCCGTTGTTCCAGCTTAATGCGGCAGTGACCGGGCCCTGACTGTAGTTGAGTTGGACGCCGCGATTGATCGCGTTTTCCTGATTCCATAGCAGGCCGCGCTCTACATTCATGTTCTCGAACGTGAAGGTGTATTCGGCGCCAATCAAGGTCGGAAGATTTCCCGCCATGATCGAGAATGGACCGGCAGGCGCAATCTTCACATAAGCGACCGGCAATGGGCCATAGAGACTGTTCAGCGCCTTGCCCGCCGGGATTAACGGCGTTCCCAGCGCCGGAATATCATAGGCGCCGGCCTGCAGATAAAACTGCACCAAGCCATCCGCTTTTTGCACAATGACTTGTGCGTTGCTGATGTCGGCGCGCACGGTTCTATCCCCACTCACGGCGTTGGCCTGCGCAATGCCGAGACCGCTCAGGACGCCATTGAAGTCCAATTTCCCAAGCGCAGAAGCTCCAGGTATCTTGCTGGCCAGCTCTGGAAAGCCGGGAAATCCGGTATCGATTTCTGTCGGTCCCGACATCTGTAAGGGACCCGTCATAGCGGGCGATGGAAGCACGGCCGCCGGCGTCGGGGCCGCTGCAGGCACCTTGCTCTCAGTTGCCTTCAGCTTGCTGATCAGCACCGCCTGCTGCTGCTTCATCTGCTCGATCTGCTGCGTCAGCGCGTCGATCTTTTGCTGTTGTTCCGCAGGCGTCGGATCCGCGCCCGACCCACTCATTGCGTGAGCGGAACTAACGATAAACGCCAGCATCAGCACGATTATTGATGGCCTGGTCCAGTGATGGATTCTTCGGCTCACTCCTGCCTCCTCTTGATTCCCATATGCAGCGCGCCGTCACGGCGCATGTACAAAATCTCTCACCTAAGGTGCCGCTTGCAGTGCAAGGTTCGCGCCGCGAGTTTTTCAATGCAAAAGGCCGAGAATAGCGATGACTGTTCACGCCGAACAAAGCTATTCAGCCCTACGCCCTGCGCTTAAAGCGCGCAGCTGCCGAAAAATGCGGCATGGGCATTACCGCTTTGCCTTGCAGCTAGGACCTTCGCGAGGTCAGGAACAGTCACCGCACATCGCACGATGCGTCGTGCGGGATGCAGGATGAAGGCTATCGAGAATGGTCTGAAGAGATGAGCGAAGGACGGACATCCCCTGGGGACGGGCGGGCGGCCCGTCCCCAGGGGATTAAGCGGAGCAGGCTACGGCTCAGGCGTCGAAGTAGAGCGCGAACTCGTAGGGATGCGGCCGCAGACGGGTCTGACTCACCTCGCGGGTCATCTTGTAGTCGATCCAGGTTTCGATCA
>DAHVFB010000103.1 GCA_027317185.1 Deltaproteobacteria bacterium | reverse complement strand
GGATCGCTCCTGAACAAGTTCGAGCGCAAGCGGCGCCTGATTCTGAATTTAAAAGAGTTTCGCCATGGCATCACCGATTCGTAAAAGACGCCTCGAGCACCATCCCGAGGTCGAGCAGACCGCGGAGCCCGGCGGCATCCGCGATCTGATGCTCGGTCTGAACGACGGACTGGTGGCCACTTTTGCGGTCACTTCCGGAGTGGCGGCGGCCTTCGCCAGCCCGCGTATCGTGGTGATGGCGGGAATGGCCGAGATGCTGGGCGGGGCGATCTCGATGGCGGCGGCGGCATTTATTTCTTCTCGATCGCAGGTTGAATATTATGAAAGCGAAATGGTGCGCGAGCGCGACGAGATGAAGCGATGGCCCGATCGCGAGCGTGACGAAGTACGCGCCATCTATCGTAAAAAAGGATTCGGCGGTCCCCTGCTCGATCAGATTGTGTCCCATATCACCGCCGATCCCGAGCGCTGGGGCGACGTCATGATGCGCGAGGAACTCGGGCTTCATCACGAGAATCTCGAAGTGCCGCATCATTCCGCCTTGCGCGTCGGACTTTCGTATTTGGGCGGCGCCGCTATCCCGATACTTCCCTATCTGCTCATCAATGCGCCCTACACGATTACGGCCTCGGCCGGTCTGACGATTCTGGCGCTGTTTATCGTCGGGGCGGCAAAAACTTTGGTAACCACCCGATCGTGGTGGCGCAGCGGCCTCGAAAGTCTGGCGATTGGAGTGGCGGCGGCGGCGGTCACCTATAGCGCCGGACGTATATTTGGGACCCGCTGACGCTCGATGCCGCGCAATTGCCTGATACTCGGTTGCGGCCGCAGCGGCACCAGCCTGACCGCTGGGTTGCTGGCAAAAGCGGGCTATTTCATGGGCGAAGAGTTGGACCACGCGGGCCTGAAACCGGCGAATCCCAAAGGGCAATTCGAGGACCCGGAGATCAATGGGATCAACGAGGATTTACTCGGCCCGCCGATTTATGATTTTCGCCATCGGCTGTTCAACAAGCTTCTGCGTCCGCGTCAGCGCAGTTACGTCAAGGTGCAATACTACCAACGATGGCTGGTCGCGCTTCCGCTGTCGGTTCAGATCCCAGCCGATCCGAAGCTGGTGCTCCGAATCGCGGCGCTTACCTCGCATGAGCCGTACTGTTTCAAGGACCCGCGTTTTTCGTACACCCTCGGAATCTGGCGGCCATACGTCAAGAATGCGGTTTTTATCTGCGTTTTCCGTCATCCGGCGATCACCGCTGCCAGTATCGTAAACGCCTGCAAAATTGCGCCGCATTTGCGTGATTTGCCGATGGACACGTCGCGCGCAATGCGTATCTGGTCCGATATGTACAATCATATCCTGCAAATTCATTATCCAGCCGGCGGCGAGTGGATTTTCGCGCACTACGATCAACTCATGGACGGCGGCAAGTTGAGCGAAATCGAAAAGGCACTCGCGGTGCCGGTGGATCCGAGCTTCCCCGATCCGAATTTGCGCCGATCAAAGCCGGTCGGCAGCGTTTCTCGCGAAGCGATGTCGATCTATCACAGGCTGTGCGATCTCGCCGGCTACAAGCCCTGAGAATGACGGAAAAGCCATCGCTATTGAATCGTGGCGATGGCGGTTACCTGTCCGATAGATCGAGCCCGGCGTTCAACCGGCGAAGTCGATTATGGCACGGCTGAGCGTGATTCGATCCATTTCAGATATTGTTTACTGGACTATACCACGCTAATCTTTGGCCGCTACGAACAAGCCTGCCGGACGAATCGGAATAGATGCCGCGCAACTGCATAATCATCGGCTGCCCACGCAGCGGCACCAGCCTGACTGCTGGCACGCTGGCCGACGGCCCATACTTCATGGGCGACCAACTTTATCGCTCCCCGGCGGAGATTAACTGGAAAGGCACTTTCGAAGATCGCGAGGTAAACGAAATTAACGAGGAGCTACTAGCGCGAAGTATTGATCGTCACCGCCACAAGCTCTTCAACCGGCTCTTTCGCAAAGAACGCATGCGGCAAATCCGGGTAGGCCAGACGCAACGATGGCTAATCGCGCTGCCCACCAACGTCACCATTGTCCGGCCGCCAGATCTGCTTGAGCGTATCCGTGCGCTTACCGCTCGTCGGCCTTACTGCTTCAAGGATCCACGCTTTCCGTATACTTTTGGCGTGTGGCGTCCGCTGCTGCACGATCCCGTGATGGTATGCGTGTTCCGGTCGCCCGCGCTCACCGCATCGAGCCTAGTAACCGTGTGCAACAAGCCTTATTACGCGAATCTCGCGATGAATTTCGAGCGCGGCTTGAAGGTCTGGGAATACATGTACCGTCATGTCCTCGAAATTCATTATCCCCGCGGCGGGAAATGGTTGTTCGTGCATTATGATCAGGTCATGCAGCCCGCTGGCCGCCGCAGACTTGCGGATGCCCTGGATACGGTCGTGGACGGATCGTTCGCTGACCAAAAACTCAATCGGGCCCAGCCGGCTGGCGAAATCCCCGAGCACATCGAGCAGCTTTATCGACGTCTGTGCGACATGGCGGAATATGAAGCAGCCTGAGCGCTGGGTCGCATTGCGTAAATAGTTCGCAACGTTGATTATTCGCGCGGGATTCTGCGCTTCGGTGCCATACGCGCAGAATGACGGCAACAGTGGGCGGTGCTTTCATTCCGAACGTCCGAAGAATCTCGATCCTGCAACGCATTCATTCTTTACCCCGGCTATCGTAAACTGATCCGAGCTAGGAGGTGCATGCGATGAAAACCCTATGCCGCAAAAACCCGTATCTGATGATCGCAGCCGCAGCCGTGATGGTCATATCCCTGACCGGAATCGGAGCCGCGCAAACTGAAGCCAGCCAGGTGAAAGTACCCGAAAACGTGCTGAATCCTCTGATCGGTGAAACGCAACAACATTTTCATCAGGCCGCTTCGATGTTCTCAAAAGGGGACAATCAAGGAGCCGCTTCAGAAATTCGATCCGCCGCAGCGTTGCTCAGCCTCGAGGCCGGACGTCAGGGTGCGGCTAACCGCAGCGGACTTGAATCGTCGGTCACTGAACTCGACGATCTGGCGGATAAGGTTAGCCGGGGCGAGGTAACTTCCCAAAGCGACCTCAACCAGCCATTCGCGCATGCGGACCTCGCGTTGGGAACCCATTATCGAGAGATGGCCGATAAGTCGCTGGCGGACAATCATCATGCCGCCGCCGGACGCTGGCTTAAAGCCTCCGCCGACTCGGTTGACGATGCCGCGGGCTGGGTCGGGCAAAGTCCGACTACTGCGCAAGCCGTCGCGCGCGATCAGGTACGTGCGCTCGAGAACAAGATCCGCAATGGCGCCACCTGGACCACCGGCGAGGCCAAAAAGGGTGTCGGCTACCTGGGCAGCCAAATTCAGTATTTAGGTGGACAGATGCAAAGTCTGGGTGGCGGCTCATCCGGCAGCAGCAATAATTCAAGCTCCACGCATTGATCGGATCGTTCAGATCGGACGGCAGTCTACGATCATGGCCAGGCCGGAATACGCATGCCACGAATCTCGATAATTACGGCGGCGTATAACTGCGAGCGGACTCTGGCGCGAGCGATTGACAGTGGACTTGCGCAGACGTATCGCGATTTCGAGCTGATTGCGATCGATGATGGTTCCACCGACGGCACTGCGGCGATCCTGGCAGGATATGGCGATCGAATTCGCGTTGTGAATCGCGATCGCGGCGGCTGCAGTGCCGCATGGAATACCGGAATTCGTACGGCGCGGGGCGAGTTCATCGCATTCCTCGATGCTGACGACGAATGGCTGCCCGATAAACTGGCGCAGACGGCGCCGCTCATCGCAAGCGAACCCGAATGCGTGCTGGTGTACTCGAACGCCAACATGTTCGAGGATACGGGCGTGATTCGCGGACCTTTTGTCCCTGAGAGCCGTGGCCATGCGCCCACGCTCGACGAGATGCTGGATCATTGGTGGCCGATCGTGCCGAGCATGGCGCTCATCCGCCGCAGCGCTTATGACAAGGTGGGCGGATTTTTCGAAGATCCCGGAGTGTTCAAGGCCTGCGAAGATGTTTACATGTGGCTACGGCTGCGCGAGCTTGGACACTTCTGCTATCTGCCCGCGGTTCTGGTCAACTACCGCATTCTGCCCTATCCCGATTATATCGAAACCAATAATGAAGGGCGCAAAGCACTGGCGAAGATGGTAATCACCCGCTACGGCGAGCGCGGACGGCGGCTGATGGCCTCGATCGAAGAAGACAATCGGCGCGCGCACGCGAACCAGCTCGGCCATCTGGGATTGATCGCGCTGCGTCACGGACGATCAGCGGAGGCTCGCCGCAATTTTATTCGCTCGCTCAAATACGATCCTTTCAACTTTAAAACTGCGCTTAGGATGATGCGCACTTTCCTGCCCGCCTCGATGGCACGGGCGCTTGGCGGGCGCACCGGCCGTGCCTGAAATCTCAACCGGATTCGATTGCCAGATGCTCTACTACCCGCGAGCGTACCGGCCGTGATCAGGGTCTCGGTCATAATGGCGGTTTACAACGGCGAGACGACGATCGCGCGCGCACTCGACAGCATTTTCATGCAGCGCTCCGCGCCCGAGTTCGAAGTTATAGTCACCAACGACGGATCGACCGACTCGACCGCCGAGGTACTCGAACGCTACGCCGGCCGGCTAACGGTTATCGCAGGCGAGCGGCGCGGCAACGGTTCGGCGCGGAACAAGGCGATAAAAGTGGCGCGCGGTGAATATCTCGCTTTTCTCGATGCCGACGATGTCTGGCTGCCGGATAAACTCGCGCGTACCATTCCGGTCCTCGATGCGAATCCGCGATCATCGCTGGTCTATTCGAATGCGCTGGTGGTGAATGAGCAGGATGAGGTGCTCCGTGAGTACGTGCGGCCCGATCTGGCCCACGCTCCTACGCTGGCCGAGATGTTCACGTGTCATTGGCCGATTCTGGAGAGCATGACTGTCATCCGCAAAGCGGTGGTCGATGAAATTGGCGGTTTCTGGGAAGAACCCGGCGCCTTTCGCGCCAATGGCGCCTATTTCATTTTTCTACGCGCCCGCGAACTCGGTGATTTTATCTACCTTCACGAACCGCTGGTTCGGTACTTGTCGGCCCCCTATCCTGATTCCATCACCAGAGATGACGAAATACGGCCGATAAACTTCGCGCGGTTTAGCGAGCGCTATGGCGAGCGCGGGCGACAGTTGGCGAGTGCGATCAAAGAGAGTATTCGGCGCACGCACGCCAATCAGCTCGGCTATCTGGGACGAATCGCGCTGCGCGAGGGGCGGACCGCAGAGGCTCGGCGCAACTTTATTCGGTCGCTCAGATATGATCCGTTCAACCTCAAAAACATACTCAGGATAATGCGCACTTTCCTGCCCGCGTCGATGGCGAAGGCGCTCACGGGCGGTAAACGCGGGGTTTGAGGCTGGCGCTCGGTTAGGGAACCACTGCACAAAACCAAAACTGTCATTCTGAGCACAGCGAAGAATCCCGGAATTCTTCACTGCGCAAACTCCATTCAGAATGACAATCTAACCGATGTAGCTAACTGAGGTAGGATCTCTCTCGTTAGCGGCCACGGGAGGTGCGTCCGCTTAAGCGGCTGATGAGCCAGGCAGGAAGGTAGGTCCGAACAAGGCGCAGGTATCCCGCCATGTAAAAAGGTTTGGCGCGAAGTGCGCGTATGAAAGCGCGTCGCGCCGCAACCCGATCGCCTCGGCGCAACGCGATCAACCCCAGGTGGCTCTCGCGATTGCGTACGAGCCGCCGCAGATCCGGTTGGCTATCGCGCCGAAGATCGCGCCAACGGATGAATTCATCAAAGAACGGCTCAAAATGCAGTCGATCGCGCTCGATCTGCAGCAGCGGTTTGCGCCAGGCTCCGATTGCCGGACGCCGCAACAATTCGCGCTGGATTTTCTTCGAACCGTGCGATTGCGCCTGAGAAAACTGTGCTACCGGAATATAGCCCAGGTTGGTTTCAGCAAAACGGCTGGTCAAAGAGACGCCATCCAACCGCACGTCATCGAAAATCACCAGGCCGCCGGGACGCAGCAGCCGATGGACAAAAAAGAAATCGATAAACGCGGCGTCGAAACGATGATCTCCGTCGATAAACGCAAGATCGAACAGCCGGCCTTCCAACACCAACCGAGGCAGGACGGTTTCGGAACCCTCGGGAAAGAACTCGACGATCGGCTCCGCTCCGACCTCACGCACCAATCGCAGCGCGGCATTGCCGAATTGCGATAACTGATACGGATCAATCACGACGTAGGCGGGCTGCTGCTTGACGTCGCCGAACTCGGCCAACGCTGCGAGTATATGCAGCGTCGACAATCCCCACGCCATTCCGATTTCAAGGATCGCGCCGGGTTGCTCCACGCGGCACAGACTCGCGATGAATTGGCCGCGCTCCGGCGTCACACTCATCGGCAGAACCCGATGGGCATCGCCCTCCTCGTCGAGCACGCTCTGCTCGGCGTAAATCTGTTCTATCCGCCGTCGAATGAGGCTGGAATCCAGCCCCCGGGGTTGCTGATCGGAATCCATCGTGAGTTACTGCGTGCACTTGGTTACTGAGTTTTATTTTCCGCCATGACGAGTGAAACATGATCGAGTAGAGCGGTAGTTACCGCGTAGCCTGGTTAGCCTCAGTGGCC
This sequence comes from Deltaproteobacteria bacterium, assembly GCA_027317185.1. Taxonomy (GTDB): domain Bacteria; phylum Desulfobacterota; class Binatia; order Binatales; family Binataceae; genus JAJPIG01. The sequence continues at coordinate 7,673 of DAHVFB010000103.1, read as the reverse complement.
GGCTTGGCGGCCACAAACAACGGCTCAGGAACCAGGCCGTAAGCTACGGCATCCGATTGCGGAACCGCCAGATCGAGCCGCTCGATCGAGCATTGCAGTCCCACTTGTCGAACCCGATCGGCCAAATCCAATCCGTACAGCCTCCAATGATTATCCAGCTCCGGATTGGGCGCGCCAAATTCGATCGTCGGAGCATTATCCGGCCACTGCCGGCGCATCGGAACCAGAATCAGGGCACGCGCCCCCGGCGCCATTACCCGTGCAATCTCATTCAACGCGAGATGATCATGCTGGATGTGCTCGAGGATATGCGAACTGATTACGAATTCGATCGATTCCCCGCGCAACGGAAGGCAGGTTGCATCGGCCCTGAAATCGATCTCGCGCATGCGCAGATCGCTTGTGAAGTAATGGATATCGGACCGCTGTGCGAGCGCGAAAGCAAGGGCCTTTTCGGGCGCGAAGTGCAGTACTCGGGTGAAACCCGAAAGCGCGGATAGTTCGCGTTTTAGGATCACCAGCAGGCCGCGATGGCGCGGCTGGCTACCGCATCCGGGGCATACGATATTTTTTACTCGATAGCCCTTGCCGAAATAATCAAGAAATCGTGCGCCAGACCATCCGCAACAGGGGCATCGATAACGTTGCGGACCAAGATGGTTCGCGAGTCCAACCAGACGGTTCTTCAGCAGGCGGCGTGTATAATCCGCAACTCCGATCTGCCGCAGGCGCCGGGTTTCGCGATGCAACCCCATCGTCAGACATCAACCAGGATATCGCCACCTTCAACCCGGACCGCGAACTTCGCCACCTTGAGCCGGGCGCTATTGACGCACGCGCCGGTTGCCAGATCGAATCGGTAACCATGCCACGGACAGCTTACGCATCCGCGCTGCACGTCTCCTTCGCCGAGCGGACCGCCCTCATGAGGACACTCGTTATCGAGTGCATAAAAGCTTCCGCCGTGGTTGAACAGCGCCACAAAGCGGCCGGGGCTGACCTCGAAAATCCGTCCGCTGTTCTCGGCGATCTCGTCGGACTGCGCTACTTTGATGAACGCCAATTTGTCACCTCGTTTGCTGCTCAGGTCGTATATTCAGCGTTGATTTTTACATAGTCGAAGCTTAAATCGCAGGTCAGCATCACCGCCCGGCTGCGGCCCTGCTTAAGATCGAGGATGACGCGAAATTCGCGCTCGCGCATCTTTTTCTGCGCCTGCGCCAGCGCCTCGACAATCAGTGCGCCATGCGCCGCGATGCGCACGCCGCCCACCACCAACTCCAGCCGATCGGGATCGAACGCCACGCCTGCCGCGCCGGCCGCTGCGATAATCCTCCCGACGTTGGGATCGCAGCCGAAAAACGCGGTCTTGACCAGCGGCGAGTTGGCGATTTGGCGCGCGACCCGTAATGCCTCGGCGCTGTTATGCGCCCCGCGCACCTCGATCGAAACCAGCTTGGTGACACCTTCGCCGTCATTGACCAGTTGCCACGCGAGCGATCGTGCAATCTCGCGCACCCAATCCTCGAACGTATTCAGCTCGCGTCCCGCCAGCGCACGGCTTTGCGCGGCGCCGCTCGCCATGATCATCACGGTGTCGTTGGTCGACATATCGCCGTCGATCGTGATCGCGTTGAAGCTGAGCGGCAGCACCCGTTTTACGATTCCGCGCAAGGCCGCCGGCGCGACCATCGCATCGGTCACGATGTACGCGAGCATGGTCGCCATGTTCGGCTGAATCATGCCGGCGCCTTTGGCGCAGCCTGCAATCGTAATCGCGCCGCTGCGCAGGGGTAAGGTGACCGATGCCATTTTCGGGCGCGTATCGGTGGTCATGATAGCCGTCGCGAAATTTTCCAGGCCGTCCGGAGACAGATTATCGACTGCTTCGAGCACGCCCCGGCGATATTGTTCGAAATCGTAAAGATGCCCGATAACGCCAGTGGAACAGGGCGCCACCAGTTCCGGCGCGCAGCCCACCTCGCGCGCCACCGCCGCGCTCGAATCGCGCGCCAGCTTCAGGCCGGGACGCCCGGTGAAACAGTTGGCGCATCCCGAGTTCGCCGCGATCGCACGCAGCCGTCCACGCCGGATACGCTCCTGCGCGACCACGACCGGGGCGGCCTTGACTCGATTGGTGGTAAATACGCCCGCGGCGGGAACCGGCGCATCCGCCACTATCAACCCGAGGTCTTTGACGCCAAGATTGCTTTTCAGACCCGCGCTGACGCCCGCAAAACGAAACCCGCGCACAATCGCGGGCCCTGCCATTACCTCCATCGCCTACCTCCGGGCGCCGATCGATCTATACGCGCTGGATACGCGCGTGCAAGCCCGGCGGGAACGTATCGGACGTTCCGGGGTCCGCTGCGCGAACCTCATTTGCCATGGCAGCGTTTATATTTCTTGCCCGAACCGCATGGACAGGAATCGTTGCGGCCAACCTTATCGCCCTCGCGTTTGGCCGTGGCCGGTTCCGCTTCGGCTTCGTCGCCGTGCTTCATCATCACATGCTGAGGCCGCTGCTGCGTTTGCATCTGGGCGACGTCCTCCTCGCGCGTGACCTGAACCGAGAACAGCTTCTCGACGATGTCGCCCTGCATGGTGGTCATCAACGCCTCGAACATCGAGAAGCCTTCCTTCTGATATTCGACCAGCGGATTTTGTTGAGCATAGCCGCGCAGGCCGATGCCCTCCTTCAGATGATCCATCGCCAGTAGATGGTCTTTCCACAATGAATCGAGCGTCTGCAGCGAGATGATCTTTTCGATCTGCACCATCACCGGCGGCGTGATCTCCGCCTCGCGTTCGTCGAACAGACGCCGTACGCGTTCGCCGGCGATTTCATTGAGGTCGTCGGGCGTATCGATCACGCGGCCATTCTGGTTCTGAAGAAAATTAAAGCGATGCTTGAACTGCTTATAGAAGGCGTCCTCGATCGCTTTCCAGTCCCATTGATCGGGATCGGCCTCGCGATCGGCATGCACCGCCACGATCTCCTCGACCAGTTGGTCGCACATGTCGAGGATGTCGTCCTTAAGCGGCGCGTCGCTCAGCAGCTCGCGGCGGCGATGGTACACCACCTCGCGCTGCTTGTTCATCACGTTGTCGTATTCCAGCAGATGCTTGCGGATATCGAAATTGTGGGACTCGACCTTCTTCTGCGCATTTTCGATCGCGCGCGAGACCATCCGATGCTCGATCGGTACGCCATCTTCCATCCCGATTCGGTTCATCAGGTTCTTGAGCCGATCCGCCGCGAAGATGCGCATCAGGTCGTCTTCGAGCGAGACGAAAAAGCGCGAGGAGCCGGGATCGCCCTGACGCCCTGAACGTCCGCGGAGCTGGTTATCGATCCGGCGCGACTCGTGCCGCTCGGTGCCGAGAATATGCAGGCCGCCGGCCTTCAGCACCATCTCGCGTTCCGCCGCGCATTGCGCGCGGCATTTTTTGAGCTCCTCCTGGTACTTCGGATCTTCCGGGTCCCTGGTCCCGGCCTCGGCCGCCGCCATAAACTCCGGATTTCCACCCAGCACAATATCGGTGCCGCGGCCCGCCATGTTGGTGGAAATCGTGACCGCTTTGAAACGGCCTGCCTGCGCGACTATTTCCGCCTCGCGCTCATGATTCTTCGCGTTGAGGACGAAATACTTGATGCCGGTGCGCTTGAGTTGGTTCGCCACCCGCTCGGATTTTTCGATCGATACGGTGCCGACCAGCACCGGCTGGCCGCGTTCGTTGCAGTCCCTGATCTCTTCGATTACCGCATCGAACTTCTCCACCTCGGACTTGTAAACCAGATCGTTATTGTCGATCCGAACCATCGCTCGGTTGGTCGGAATCACGGCGACATCAAGATTGTAGATTTCCCGGAACTCAACCGATTCGGTATCGGCTGTGCCGGTCATGCCGGCCAGTTTCTTGTACATCCGGAAATAGTTTTGGAACGTGATCGTCGCGAGCGTCTGGTTTTCGGATTCGATTTTGGCGTTTTCCTTGGCCTCAATCGCCTGATGCAATCCGTCGCTCCAGCGGCGCCCGGGCATCAGGCGGCCGGTGAACTCGTCGACGATCATCACCTGCCCGTCCTTGACCACGTAATCAACGTCGCGCTTGAACAGCACGTGAGCCTTCAGTCCCTGGTTCACATGGTGCAGCATCAGGATGTTGCGGGGATCGTAAAGATTCTCGACCCCAAGCAACTCCTCGACGCGGGTAACGCCCTCCTCGCTCAGGGCCACCGTCTTAAGCTTCTCGTCAACCGTGTAGTGCTCCTCGGCGCGCAGTCGCGGAATCACGCGATCGACCACGTAATAGGTATCGGTGGATTCCTCGGAAGCGCCGGAGATGATCAGCGGCGTACGTGCTTCATCGATCAGAATCGAATCGACCTCGTCGACCACGGCGTAGTTATGCTCACGCTGCACGTATTCGGCGAGGTTGAATTTCATATTGTCGCGCAGGTAATCGAACCCGAACTCGTTGTTCTGCCCGTAAGTTATATCGGCGTTATAGGCAACCTGCCGTTCGGCATCGCTCAGTCCGTGCACGATCACCCCGACGCTCAATCCGAGATGACGATAGATGCGGCCCATCCACTCTGAATCGCGGCGCGCCAGGTAATCGTTAACGGTAACGACATGCACACCGCGCCCGCTGAGCGCATTGAGTACGGCAGGCAAGGTCGCCACCAGCGTTTTACCTTCGCCGGTCTTCATTTCGGCGATTCGGCCATGATGCAGAACCATGCCGCCGACCAACTGAACGTCGAAATGACGCTGGCCGAGCGTGCGTTTGGCGGCTTCACGGACTACCGCGAAAACCTCGGGCAGCAACTCCTCCATCGCCTCTTCGCGCTCTTCGCGATCCTCGATAGCGCTGAGCTTTTCCTTCCATTGCGCGATTTTGGCGCGCAGTTCATCGTCGCTTAGTTGAACGATCGAGTCCTCCAGCCGATTAATAAGATCGACCGAGGGACGCAGCCGTTTCAGCTCACGATCGTTTTTTGAGCCGAAAACCTTATGCGCGATTGATGTAAACGATGCAGCCATTTTATGAGATCCTGCGCAAACGCCGCCTCACAAATCCTGCGGCGGCGGCGAATTCAAGTTTACTCCAGCCTGAACAACTTTTCAGCGTTCGATCCTTACCGCGCTCTCGACCTGCGGACCCAGGAAGCGGCGGCCCACCCGGATAAACCTGTCCGGTGACTCCGTAACAAAAAAACTTTGCCGTCCCTGCCCCTCGCGCCGCGCCAACCCCAGCGCGGAAAGACGTTCGCGAACCGAGCCGGCGGTGGCACCGGCGGAATCGATCAGACGTATCCCGCGGCCCAGCACCCGCGCGAACAGCGGACGCAACAAGGGATAATGCGTGCATCCAAGCAACAGCGTGTCGATTCCGCTGTCCTTGAGACTGCCGAGGTAGTGACTGACGGTCTGCTCGGCGATCTGATTGTCGATCCATCCTTCCTCAACCAGCGGCACCAGCAGCGGACAGGCGCGAGTGTAAATCTCCGCCTTCGGCCGCAAACGCTGGATCATGCGGGTGTACGCGCCCGAAGCGATCGTGGCCTCGGTGCCGATCACTCCGATTTTGCCCGACTTAGATATTTTCACCGCGGATTGGGCGCCCGGCTCGATCACTCCGATAACCGGCACCATCGTCTCGGTTGCGATTTCGTCCATCGCAACCGCGCTCGCGGTGTTGCATGCGATCACCAGCAGCTTGATTCCTTTCGCCAGCAGAAACTCGGCGTTTTCACGCGAGTAGCGAATAATCACTTCATTGGATTTGGTGCCATACGGCAGTCGCGCGGTATCACCCAGGTAGATGAAGTCCTCGCGCGGCAGCAGCTCGGCCAGCTCCTTGAGCACGGTCAGCCCGCCAATACCGGAATCAAAAACCCCGATCGGACGCTGCCGATTATCGGCGAGACCCGATTTCCTCAGTGGCGCCGCGCCGTTCGCAGCCGCCACGATATGTGCGCCCGCCACTTTGCGCATCAGGCGGGCTCCTGCGCCAGCTTCTCGCCCATCGCGCCGGGCGGCGGCGGCCGCACGCCGAACACCCGTTCGTGTACGCTGGCCGGCTCCATGCACAGATAAACCTGCGGCACGCCCGCCCGTCTGGTCCGTTCGTGCAACTTGCTGTATAACGCAACGCGCATGGCGGCAAAGGTGCGAAAGCGCCCGTCGGGCGCCAGCACCTCCTCGCCGACCATCATGGTATCGGCGGAAAACCTTTCGCGAACGATCCGGCGCAAAGCGGGCGTCATACGCAAGCCGCCAAGGCTGATAAACGCGATTCGATCGGCCGGTACGTTATCGAACAACTCATCGAGCAGAGCGGGGTAATCGCGGCCGGCCGCCGGGTACGCGACGATCGGATCAAGATGGAACCCCACCCGGTAACCGGCCGCGAGCAGCCGCCGGGCCGCTGCGATTCGCCGCGCCGGCGAGGCGGTCAGCCTTTCCGACGATCGAAATACGGCCTCAGGCGATAGCGTCCATGAAACCAGCGTGCGGCCACGCGAATCGATGCGCAACAGATTTTCGATTTCGTCGGTCTTGGTTTTCAATTCGAGCAGCAGGTTGTCGCGCTGCGCAAAAAAATCGACCAGCTCGGCGCTGATCCCGGTGAAATTATCGAACGCGAGCGAGTCCGCCAGCTCGCCGGTGCCGATGCGGAAATTACGGCCGCCAGCGGTACGGCTTAATTTATCAAGCTCGGGGAAGGCATCGCAGTAGTTCGCGAAGATTTTGAAGCCGGGATTGTCCGCCAGATATTCCTGCAAAAAGCAGTAACTGCAATCCATTGGGCAGTTCGAGGCGAGATTCATTATCAGATAGCCGCAGCAGGCAAATTTAGCCGATGCCGCCGGACAGCCGGTCACGAACGAGCCATGCTTGCGGGTTAGAATCATGCGGCGCTTGCCGGCCCCAAACGGGTCCTGGCCAGCGATCGGCTGCGCGAACGCGCGGCCATCTTCCACATAGCCAACTGGAATACGCGGATCGATCCGTTCCACGATCCGCTTCGCCAATGCGCTATCGCGGCACGAATGCTCGATCACCAGCGCTTCAAGCTCAAATTTCATCGCCCTTGCCCAGCAGCCTGACTATCTCCTGCAAATCACCGCTGACTCGCCCGAGCGCATTCAGAGCGGCCTCCATCTCGACCGCTGTATGCGCCCGCAACTCGAGTGTAAGCTCATCAGAGGAAAGCTCACGGGGCAACCGCACGCGGACGCTGCGCGGCAGGGACAGAGCGCGTATGCGGGCCTCGAGATGCTCCCGCGCCCGCGTCAGTTCCGGAAAGCGGATCGCCCGCAACGCCTCGATCATCGCGCTGGCGCGGTCCGGCGTCGAACCGCCGCCTGCGATCACGGCGGTGACTGGCTCGCGCGCCAGAATCGCGGCCGCGGTGGCGCTCTCACGCAAGCCGATCTCTTCGATCAGATCCAGCACGGTCGCCATCTGCGCGGTACGCAGCCGCAGTTCCTTCGCCATTGTCAGAAGCGCGCGACGCGATTCATCGTCCAGCCCGAGCCAACGCGCTAGCGCGGCATCGGGCAGCCGCTTATCCGCCGCCCATTGACGAATCGCGCCAATCACGTCGATCATCATATAGTGTTAGGGTTCGCTGCCGAACTCAGCATCGCGGTGTTCTGC
>DAHVFB010000102.1 GCA_027317185.1 Deltaproteobacteria bacterium | reverse complement strand
ATCATGGACAGTCGCGAGGGCTCGGCATGGAGCAGGTATGCGCTCACGATTGTCAGCAGCATCGCCGCCGCGCAGGATTTTATCACCGCGACTGCTTCGGTGAGGCCGCCGGTACGAATCTGGTAAAGCTTAAAAACGCGCAAAACCAGAATCCATAATGCGATGACGGCCGAGGCGGCCAGCGCGGCCGGAAGCGGACTCGATTCCGCGAAGTCGAGCGGCACTTTCGGCTTATGAACCGCAAGTGCCGCAAAGAAAGCACAAGCCAGCGCGGCCGCGTCGACCGCCGCGAACAGCACTTTCTGCTTCTTTAATTCGCCTGCGAACATTTTATTTATGCCCGCAATCTCTCAGCGAAGGAGTCCTTGTCGCCCTTCGCAGCCCCGGCCGCGAGATCCACGTTCGGCTGCAATGCCGTCCGTACTGCAGTCGCCACTCTCACCACCTGACGGCTGGTCAGGTGAGGATGCATTGGCAGCGATAGCACCGTATCCGCGATATGCTCGCTAACCGGAAAATCGCCGTGGCGATATCCCAGCGAGCGGCATGCGGGCTGAAGATGAAGCGGAACCGGATAGTGGATGCCGCATTCGATATCGTTTATCAGCAGCTCTTCCCGGATCGCATCGCGGCGGTCGCTGCGGATCACGAACAGGTGATAGACCGATTCGATCCCGTCGGGTTCGACCGGCAGGGTCACATCAAATTTGGCCAACAGATTGCGGTAAGCCTCGGCGATCTTGCGCCGGCGCAGATTCCATTCGCCTAAAAGCTCCAACTTGGCGCGCAGCACCACCGCCTGCATCGCATCGATGCGCGCGTTGTAGCCAAATTCTTCATGGGCGTAATGCGAAAGACGTCCATGGTCGCGGAGCAGAGCGATTCGATCGGCCAGTTCGTCGTCGTTGGTGACCACCGCGCCCGCATCGCCCCACGCGCCCAGATTTTTGCCTGGATAAAAGCTGAAGCAGCCGGCCAGCCCCATGGTTCCCGCCATCGCGCGTCCCTGACCGGTTTTGATCGATGCCCCGTGCGCCTGGCAGGCATCCTCGATCACCTTGAGCCCAAACTCTTGCGCAATCTCGTTGATTTCGGACATCGGAGCCGGCATTCCATATAGGTGGACCGGCAGAATCGCACGAGGTCCGTTAGGCGCGCTCCAATGACCTTCGCTCAGGTAGCTCCGTAACTTCGAGGGGCTCAGGTTGCCGGTATCGGGATCGACATCGACAAACACCGGCCGCGCTCCGGTTTGGAAAATTGCCGCGGCACTGGCGATAAACGTCAGCGGCGTGGTGATTACTTCATCGCCAGCGCCGATGCCTGCCGCGATCATCGCGATACGCAATGCGTCGGTACCGCTCGATACGCCAATCGCGCGCCGCGCGCCGAGGAATTTTGCGAATTCCTCTTCAAAAGCCTTTACGTGGGGGCCACCGATGTAAGCCGTGTTTTGATGTAATTCGGTCATCTCGGCATCCACGCGTTCGCGAATTTCCAGATTCTGAGCGGCCAGATCAACAAATTTAATCCGCATTATCAGTCCCTTCCCTATCGGATGTCTGAATTCGCAGGATGCGTGCAGGGTGTCCTGCGGCAATTGCGTTAGCAGGAATGTTACGGGTGACGAGGGCGCCGGCTCCGATCATCGCGCTGGCGCCGATTTCGACGCCACACATGATAACTGCGCCCGATCCAATCGACGCGCCGCGCCGGATGATGGTGGGCTCCAGCCGCCACTCACCCTCTTTAAGTGGCGTACCGTCGGCGCCGGCCGCACGCGGATGGCGATCATTGATGAACACCACCCCATGACCGACGAACACTTCATCTTCAATCACCACGCCCGAACAGATGAACGTGTGGCTGGAGATTTTGCAGCGGCGGCCGATACTGGCTTCGCGCTGCACCTCCACGAAAGCGCCCAGCCTGGTGTGATCGCCAATTGCGCAGCCGTAAAGATTTACAAACGGAGCCAGGCGCACGTCGCTGCCTAGTACAACGTCCTCGGCCACGCAGGTATATGGCGCCAACTCGCGGCCATTCATTGCGTTAGACAAGATCCGTATTCACCGGGATCGCCCGGCCTCCTTCGCGCAGCGAGAGGTTCGCCGCTTCGAGCACGCTCACTACGCGCATTCCCGACATCCCGTCGGTATGCGGGGTGAGGCCATTTTTGATGCAATCGACGAAGTGTTGACATTCGATACGGAGCGGCTCCGTCTCCTCTATCCTGGGTATCAGGATGTCCCCATAACGATAGGACATGTGAAAATCGCCGAATGTGTCGTAGTAACGATCTACGGTCACGCCTTTGTCATAGATGCGAAGTTTTTCCTGCGTAGCAGTGTCGTCGTAAACCAACATTTTGCGTGATCCGACGATCGTAGTGCGTCGAATCTTGTTGGGGTCGAGCCAACTGACGTGAATAAACGCTATAACGTCGCGCTCGAAGTGCAGCGTCAACATCGCGACGTCTTCAATATCGTTGCGATAATGACTGCCTCCGTGGCAGCTCACACGCACCGGCACGCGGCCCATCAGCATCAAAATGATTGAGATATCGTGGGTGGCGAGATCCCAGGCGACGTTGACATCATGCTGGAATAGACCGAGATTGGCGCGCACCGAGCTGATGTAAAAGATGTCGCCCAGTTCGCCGGACTGAATTATCTCTTGAGCCTTGCGGACCGGTGCGCTGTACTCGAACGTATGCCCGACCATCAGCACGCTTTTGTGCTCGCGGGCGAGAAGCACCAGACTGGCGGCCTGCTTCTGCGACAGAGCCAGGGGCTTTTCCACCAGCACCGATTTCCCGGCCTCCAGAGCCTTCCGAGCCATCGGATAATGGGTACTCACTGGAGTAGCTATTACGATTCCCTCAATATCCGGATCTTCGAGCAGTTCATCAAATGAGCTGCTGGTCTCCACTCCCGCATAGAGTTCTTCGATATGCTGGCGGCGCTTGCGATCGAGATCGCAGGCCACCACGCGCCGGGCGCAGCCCAACTGATGTAGGTTGCGAACCCAGTTCGGCCCCCAATATCCCAGCCCGGTCACCCCCACCCCTTTCAGTTGATGTTCGTCAACCTGGGGTGTGGTATGCCCGTTGTGCCCATTTTGGGTGGACACGGGCGCTGCGTGCTCGTTGATTCTGGCTAATTCATTCATTGAGTCATCAGTCTCCGTACCGGTTTGGATACCGGGTCATGTCTGCCGTTAAGGATGACGCCGGCGATTGCACGATTGGCCGCGCGCAATGCACCGGCGGTGGTTGCCAGTTCCTGGCGTTCGGTATGGCCATAGCGGACCACCAGCACGACCGGATCTCCCGGACGCGCCAGGGGAAGCATCCGCGCGTCCAGACGGGCGACGCCCAGATCGACCACAACCGCTGGATAACCAGCCGCCAGACTTTCGAAATCTTCGAGTAATCCGATGCAGTCCCGATCGCTGGCCGCCTGCCAGCAAGTGACCATTTCCAGCCGCGGCCATCCGGTCGGCCGAATCTGCAGGCGATCGCCCATCACCAGTTCCGCCGACCCGCGCCCTGGGCGCGGAAATAAGCGATGAAGCGATGGATGACGCAGATGCGCATCGACCAGCAGCGTTCGCAATGACAGCCGCTGGCTCAGATCAATCGCCAAAGCCGCGGCGATGGTGGACGCCCCATCACCCGGCCGGCATCCGCTGATCAGCAACCTGACGCGGTTGTCCAGCACCGCCAACGGCGCCAGACGTTCGCTCAGAAGCTGAATGCCTTGCTCGCGTGCCACCGAACCGGCGATCTCGAACTCGACCGGTACCGGTAGCAGCGAAGTCGAGGAAGCCCCGCCAAGGGTTGCGGTATTAGCCTGGGTTACGCCGTTTCGATTCCGTTCGGCACCGCCATCGTTCATGTCTTCAGCGGCATTTCGCCGGATCGCTTCGTAGTACTTGCTCACGGTATCCACTCCGTTTGTGCCGATTGGTCTGCGTTTGGAATGTGAACGGTCTGACCAGGAAAGATCAGATTGACATCTCCGAATTGCGGATTAGCGCGGATCAGACGGTTGAGTTCGTCGAGCGAGCCGAGATATCGGATTGCAATCTTCGAAAGCGTGTCGCCTCGATGAACTGAATAAGAATTGTTTGCTGGCGCCGATTGAGTCGGTACGGTCTGTGAAGCCTCACGCTCCGCTGCCGCCGCCGGTTTTTGCGGCGCGATTCGGGCGCTGGCGCTCGCCACCTCGCCACTACCGTCATCGATGCGATCCGGCGCCGCCGGGTTTGCAACGGAACCCTCAGGGTCGTATTGCCGTGCGTTATTTTGGGCCGCCGGTCCGATCTTGCGCGGCGCAGAAACGAAAGCTGCCGGGCGGCTGGCGGCATATTCCACGGGCTGCGGCTGAACTTCGCTTTGAATCGGCTGATCCGAGTAGGCTCGTGCGGCCGAACCGTTCGCAATCGTACTGAACTGCGCGGAATTACGAGGAGTCAACGTTTCCAGCAACCGGGCCGAAATTGCGGTCGGCCAAAAGTAAATTGTCATGAACGATGCGATAGCCGCGGTTGCGACGATCGCAAAAGGCGTCAGCATGCGGCCGGCCCGCTTCAGGTCGAGCGGTTCGGCCTCGGGCGCGATTGCGACCGGCGCGCTGCCAAGCAGGCTGTCGTGTTCGGCGACGGTAGCGCGCGCAACTTCGAGATTTACTCTCTGCTGCCGGCGCGAGTACGCGAGCAGCATCGCATTGTGGCATAGAACATTAATCAGTCGCGGATAGCCTGAGCTGCGCTGCAGAAGATGCCGAACCGCCTTGTCCTCGAAGACACGATCGAGCGGTACGCCACTGGCGCGCAGCAGATGAGCGACATACTCGTACGCTTCAGAGGGTAATAAGGGACGCAGAATGGCGCGGGCGCCGATCCGCTGGTTTAGCTGGCGCAATTGCGGCTGGGCGAGCCGTTGCAGCAACTCGGGCTGGCCGACCAGAATCAGTTGCAGATGACGCTGAGCACCCTGCCGGTTACTGTTAGAAAGCAACCGCAGTTCTTCCAGCGTGTCGTCGCTTAAATCCTGGGCTTCGTCGACAATAACCGCGATGCGCTTGAGCCGATCGAGATGCGCTTCGAGCGCATAAATCAGATCCAGCTTGCTGCCTCCGGTTACCTGCGGGCCGAGCTGATCCAGGATCGCGCGCAGCAGGTCGGGCGCGCTCAACTTCGGATTTGTCACGCAGACGGTCTTTATCTGCTGGTCGTACTGAGCGAGTACGCGGAACACCAGGGTGGTCTTGCCGGTGCCGGTCTCGCCGATCAGCAGCGTGAATCCGGTTGGCTCGTGCAATAGCCCCCATTCCAGTGCGGCCAGTCCCTCGCGATGCGAATTGCTCAGATACAATTCGCCTGCCGCCGGAGTAAACCGGAACGGGATGCTGGTGAGACCGAAGTGGTTGCAATACATCGCCGTTTACAACTCTTCGCTAAGTACAGCTATGGTGCTGAGGCCGCTAACTTCGGAGATTGCGGTTGATGTATAGATTTTCGGATCTCGCTGTTCCTCCCAGTGCGCTGCGGCGACCCCGAGACCAACCGCCAGCAATGCGCCGGCCAGCAGATTCACCCATACAATCGGCAGGATCGGCCGCATCGGAACGATCGGTGGCTGCGAGACGCTGACATTCAGGATGCGGCTCGCGTTCAGTCCCTGAGCGATGCGCGCCTCCTCCGATTTGCGCACGTAAGTGAGATAAGTGTCGTTATCGGTTTGAACTTCGCGCTGCAGCCGAGTCAGGGTGACTCCGCTGCCCACCATCGTGGCCAACTGTTCCTGAGTCTTGCTGATCTGGTCACCCAAGTCGGTCTGCCCCGCCTGCAAGGATTCCGCAGCGGCCCTCGCAGCGGCCAGGTTGGTATCAAGCGTGACCCAGACCGGATTCAGCTCAGTGGCCCGCTCTTGCACCTCAAGATGATCTTCGTGCTGAAGAATCCGCTCTGCCGCTGCCAGACGGGCATCGATTTCGCGAATTTTCATACTCGAAGGCTGATACCGGCTGAGCAGATCCGCGCGCTCGGTTCTGAGCTGCATAATTTGTGGTTTCAGTTGTGCAAGAGCCATGTTCTGTACGGACTTGGTCTCGTTCTCAATTCGCTGCGGAGTTTTACTAAGAAGCATCTGTAATGAAGTAACTTGCTGACGAGCCGAGCTCAGTTGGACGGCGGTTTTCTTATATTCGAGTTGCAGTTCGGCAAGTTGGTTAATTAGAGCTTGATTTTGTTGCGGCAGGTTGGAGATACCGCTCTTGAGTTGGAAATCCCGCAGCCGATCTTCCGCATCCTGCAGCTGACTATTCAATTGTCGTGCCTGATGCTCGAAAAAGATCTGAGCTTGCGGGTCGTGCGAAATTTGTGCGTGAAATTCGAGATATTGATTCATCAGGCGCGTTAAAAACTCGTGCGCCCAATGCGGATCATGCGAGCGAAATGAAACCTGAATTACATCGGAACGCTTGACCGCCTCGGAATCCAGATGCTGGCGCAGTTTGAATATCCATTCGTCCCGCGGACTTACCGAAGGCGTACTGTGAAGGTCCCCATAAGCGGTACTGGGCAGCGACACGATGCTCTGCAGGCCGCCCATAAACTCTTTCGTAAAACCGCGTTCGCTGTCAGGAGGGTTGACCCCGGCCACCGCAGCGCCGATAAGATGAGAACTGGTCAGCAGCTCGATTTCGGAATTCAGATCTTCCTGGCTCACAGGATTCGAGACCAGAGCGTTGCTGCGATTGGCTCCGCTGGAAATGTCGGGAGCGATCAACAACTGCGCCCGATCGTCGCGAACCAGAATCTGAGCGGTTGATTGATAGGTCGGCGGCCAGAATGCCGTAGCTACAATTACGGCGGCAAAGACAGCGACTGCGACCTGGATCACAATTCGCTGGCGGCGGAAAATCAACTCAGTCCAGTATGTAATATATGCTTTGTACATAGTTACAGTGCCTTTGGCCGATTGCTGGTTGCGGTTAAAGTGGCAAGGGCAAATAAGGAGTCACAGGAATCATCTTTCGAATATGTTGATCTATCCATAAATCGAGATTTGCTATGCCACTACGCGGTATCACCAGAATGTCGCGTGGCAGTAATGCAATATCCTCGCCTTTATCGGGCGTATTCATCGCAGATTGCAGATCGAGCTTCATTCCTTGCGGAGTGCCGCATGCATCACGCCGAATTAGTACTGCCGTGTTGCCCGCATCGTTCGTAAGCCCGCCTACATTTGCTATCGCCTGCAGCGCAGTCATGCCCGGCTGCATCGGCACCGGACCGGCCTTCGTTACCTCGCCCTCGACGAATACCTGTCGGCTGGGAGTGTTCTTGACGCGCACGGCTACCTGCGGATTGCGTAATTCGCTTCGGTAGGCATTATCCATCTCTTTCGCCAGTTGAGCCGGCGTACGGCCTGCCGCAGGTAGCTCGCCGACAAATCGCATAGTTATATTTCCATCCGGCCGCACGATGACGTTGTCGTCGAACTCCGGACTCATATAGAAGGAGATATCCAGCTCGTCGCCAGGTTGAATTAGGTATTGGCCATTACCATCTGAGGTTGCCTGTAGCGCGGCATTGCCGGCGCATTGAGCAGGCGATAGTGACTGTGCCTGCGGCTGGTGAGCTAATTCCATCTCAGACTGAGAAGTTGAAGCGCAGCCGGCGATGGTAATCGCGAATAACATAATAGGGATTAGGTATACGCGGCTCAGAAAGCCAGTAGTTGTTTCACGGTCCAAATGAGACAGAAGGACTACAAGAACTTTGGTCTGGGCGAACATATGAAATGGGTCCTCCACTGTCGGATGCAATCTTGGCTGAGCAATGTCCGGAAAGCGCGGCGAAGTTAACTGGGGAGGATTAACACGCGGTTCCAGATGACTTCGCTCGTCCGAGGTTTCGGCTTTTCTGAGCGATGCACAGCTATATTTCTCACACGTAAGCGAGATGTCTTACCTGCCAAACGAATTGAAACGGCAGGTTCAACGAGCGCGGGTCGAAATACGCTATTCGGATTTAAGAATTTCCCGGCCGACACTGCGCGAGGTTAATGTTCTGTCCTGGGATGTCTGATCTGAAATGTCTGATGATGATGCGAGAGGGGGGACTTGAACCCCCACGCCTTGCGGCACCGGATCCTAAGTCCGGCGCGTCTGCCATTCCGCCACTCTCGCGTGATTCAAAAACTATTTGAATTGATCGGTAGCTTCAATTTATCCCGATTTTGCGCAGTTTACGATGAAGCGTGACGCGATGAATGCCGAGTCGGCGGGCGGCCTCGGAAACATTGCCGCGGCAACTGGCCAGAGTCGAGCGGATTTGCTCGGAACTCGGATACGCGGATGGGCGAAATCCGGTTGGATCGCTCGCGCCGGTCTTTCCGGAAGCCGGCAGGTCGGTCGGCAGATGCGCGGCGGTGACCGTGCCCCCCGCCGCGAGCATCGCGGCTCTGATAAGGACATTGCGCAGTTCGCGGACATTGCCGGGCCAGCAATGACGCCACAGCATTCGCATCGCATCATCCGAGATCTGCCGCCCGGAGAAGCCCTCTTTTTCGAAAAAGTGCCGGACCAAACAGGTCAGGTCCTCAAGCCGATCGCGCAGCGGCGCAAGCGTTATGGGGAAAAGATTAAGGCGATGGTACAAGTCGAGGCGCAGCTTGCCTTGCGCAAGCGCATCGGAGGGGGCGCCGCTCATCGCCGCGATCATCCGCACGTCGACTCGGCGGGTAGCTTCGCCGCCGAGGGGAACGATGGTCCATTCTTCCAGAAAACGCAGCAAAGCCGCCTGAGTTTCGATCGGCATATCACCGAGTTCATCGAGGAAGAGCGTCCCCTGATGGGCCAGTTCGACCTTGCCGCGCCGCCCGCCACGAATCGCGCCGCTGAAGGCGCCCTCCTCGTAGCCGAAGAGCTCGGCGCCGGCGAGTTCCTTGAGAATGACGCTGCAGTTAAGCGCGACGAACGGACCGGCCGCGCGCGCACTCGCATTGTGTATCGATTGAGCGAGAAGTTCTTTGCCGGTCCCCGACTCGCCTAGCAGGAGCACCGGATAATCGTGTCCAGCGGCGGTCTTGGCCAGTTCAATGGTTTGACGGAACACGGGTGATTCGCCGACCAGGCTGGCAAACGTATGGCGCGCCTGCCAGGAACTGTACGCGGGCTTTCCTGCCGCGGTTGGGCGCGGAGCTGAAACGATTACCATCGCACCGGCGTGAGCACCCGTGCGGGATCGAATCGGCAGAATGGTGCCCGGATACGCTTTTTCCTTCGACGAAAAGAATACCGACGCACCGTATGTCTCACGCGGATCCAAATCCGACGAAACCAGGCCGGAGCGATCGACGCGGAATTCCCTGATCTCGTCACCGCGCCGACCGATCACTTGCTCCGGCGAGGTTAGATTCGCCGCGCGCGCCATCGCGGTTGAAAGCGCGAGAACTCTTCCGTCCACATCAATGGCCAGAATCGAACTTTCCGGAAACTTAACCGCGTATCGGGTGAAGGCCTCAAGCACCAACAGGCGATCGAGTCCGGCAAAATCCGCCAATCTTTGCTCGATGAACAAGGCAGTGGAAGTGACCAGTCCCAGTGCTTTGGCATTCACCGGGATTCGATAACCTGAAACTCCGAGAACACCGACTACGTCCCCATGCTGGCTGCGGATCGGCGCACTGCATCCGGCCCATTCCTGAGCGAACTCAAGGTAGTTTTCGCACCAGTAGACCTGGATTGGTTTTTTCAGGCGCAGCGCGAGCGAGGAGGACGTGGTCCCGATCGATTCCTCCTGCCAGCCGACGCCTGGCAGCACATTAAGTTCTTCCATCTTGCCCGCCACGGCTGGCGGGGCGTAGCTGTAAATCAGGTTGCCGTCGCGGTCCGTGATTCCCGCCACAAAATCCCGGCCGGCGAAGCCGTTGGACATGCGCAGTACGGCATCGTGGGCCGCTTCCAGCAGCGGTTGATTCTCACGGTGTCGGCGTTCGAGTTCCTGCGGTCCCAACAACGGGGGAAATTGCCGCATGCGGGGCGGGACGCCAGCATCTTTCGATCGCCGCCACGACTCTCTGATCTCCGCCGAGACGATTCCCAGGCGGCTCTCGTCGCCGCTGACGAACAGTTCCCACGCAGCCCTGATTTCGCGTATCGCGGGCGCAGTTAATGTGGTTGGATCAGGCATCTCGAGGCCTACTTTGACCAGCGCCAGCCTACTGCCCGGGGTCATCGATGGCAAGGAAACTGTAGCGTAGCGGTGGATCCGGATGTTGCGCCTGCATCATCGATTGTCATCGGGCAGTCAAACAACGAATTGAAAAAGGTCCGGATCGACGGTCTCTTCGCTGCGGCCATGGCAAGGCCCACATCTTGCTCAAAAGCAACCGAGCCGTCCCAGTGAACGGCTTTTCCGAGGAGGCGAATACTTGAGCAAAGCTAATGGAGGGCAGGCACATCCGGAGGTCGGTGCGCCGACCCCGGGGCGCAGCGAGCCGTGCCCGAGCACAAGCCGTGTGCAACTGGGTGCCTTTTTAATGCCCAGCCATCCGCCCGAGCGGCCGCTACGCGAGGCCCACGAGTGGGATCTAAAAAATCTCGAATATCTCGACCGCGTCGGCTTTGACGAGGCCTGGATCGGAGAACACTTCACGGCGCCATGGGAGCCGATTGTCGCGCCGGATCTGATGATCGCCCAGGCGATCACGCGCACGCGCCGGATCCGGCTTGGTCCCGGCGGCCATCTACTTCCATATTACAACCCCGCCGTACTGGCGCATCGGATCGCATACCTCGACCATCTTTCCGATGGCCGCATCATGTTCGGAGTGGCATCGGGCGGCGTGCCCACGGACTGGCGGCTGTTCGACTACGTTAATTTGGGCGAGCTCAATCGCGAAAAAACCCGCGAAGCGGTTGAAATTATTCTGAAAATCTGGAACGAACCAGGGCCGTGGCGATATCCCGGCAAATTCTGGAACGTGAGCCTGCCGGAACCGATGTTCGGCTCGCTGAAGTATCACGTGAAGCCGCTTCAGGTTCCACATCCGCCGATGGCAATTGCCGGTCTGAGTCCCAAATCGCCCACCCTGAGCCTGGCGGGAGAATACGGCCTGTGGCCGCTAAGCATCGCCTTCAGCCATCGGCACCTGCTGTCGCACTGGCAGTCGGTCGTGGAGGGTGCCGTGAAGGCCGGCAAGCTGGCCGATCGCGCGCACTGGCGTATCAACCTCCCCGTGTATGTGGCCGCCACCGATGCCGAGGCGATAAACCAGGTGCTAAACGGCCCCATCGGCCGGGCCTTCAACGAATATCTGATGCCGCTGTGGAGGGCTGCCGGGTTGATCAATTCATTTAAGGAAGATCCGTCGGCGCCGGATGACAGCGTGACCCTCGAACGGATGGTCAAGGAGGCGTGGCTGGTGGGTTCGCCGCGAACCGTGATCGATAAATTTCTCGAACTTCAGCGTTATACCGGCGGCTTCGGCGGCGTCCTCGTTACCGTCTTTGATCATTCCGAGCCCGCGTATGAACGCGATTGGTTCGAATCACTGCGCCTGCTAGCCGAGGAGGTTATGCCTGCCGTGCGTGACAAGCTGGCCGGTGGCCGTCAATCTGAATTGAAGTCGGCATAGCAGATAATAAGAGAGAAGGCGGGTATATCGTGGATAGCTCAAGTATATGAATACGATTTCTATGGAAATTGTTCATGTAGACCGCTTCACATCCGGCCTGGTGGGACCGGGACTCGGGATGCTGGGTCCGCTGCGTCCGGGCGGCTATATCGAGACGCGAACGCCGCCGGGATGTTGGTCTCCCATGATCACACCCGAATTTCACGGCGGTCACGAAGTGACCGTGCCGGTGGCGATCGCGGGGGCCGAGGTCGGCGACGCCGTGGTGCTTTATCTTGAGCATGTGCGCGCGGCTTCGGAGGCCTCTTCGTCAGGCGTCGACAGCGCCATCGATGGCCGCTATTACGGCGATCCGTTCGTCGCCAAGCGCTGCGCCAGTTGTGGCGCCGAAAGCCCGGAAAGCTATATCGAGGGTATCGGTTCCGATGCGGTGCGCTGCAAGCATTGCGGGGCGCCGGCGAGCCCGTTCCGCTTTAAACTCGGCTATACCTGCCTGCTCGATCGGGAAAATGGGGTGGGTCTCACGGTGACCGAAGAGGTTGCGGCGCGGTTGGCAGGCGATGCCCGTAACCTTCATGCCAGTCCGACGCACACCAAGGCGCACTCGATTCTGAGCTACGGCGCCGGCAGCATGCCGGGAATCGTGACCCGCGTGATGCCGTTCATGGGAAATATCGGCACCACTCCATCGTGCGAAATGCCGGATTCTCACAATGCCGGCGACTTCGGGGCTTTTCTCATCGACGCGCCGCATCAATATGGCATGTCGCGGGAAACGCTGTGGCAGCATAAGACGGACGGCCACATGGATTGTGCCCAGGTACGCGAGGGCGCGGTCCTAATCTGTCCAGTCAAGGTGCCGGGCGCCGGGGTCTACATGGGCGACATGCATGCGATGCAGGGCAACGGTGAGGTGGCGGGGCATGCCACCGATGTTACCGCCGATGTTCGCGTTAGAGTGGAGTTGATCAAGGGTCTGAAGCTGGACGGGCCGATCCTGCTCCCAATCGTTGAGGACCTGCCGCCGCTGGCCCGCCCGGTGACTCCGGCTATGCGCGAGCAAGCCAAAGGGCTGGCCACCCGCTTTGGCGCTGAGACGAAGCTCGAAGACAATGCGCCCATTACCTTCATCGGCTCCGGTGTCAATCTGAACGAGGCCACCCAGAATGGACTTGAGCGGGCGGTGGCGGTGACCGGCTTGGCTATCGACGAGGTGCGCAACCGCGCGACCATCTGCGGATCGATCGAGATCGGCCGTCTGCCGGGAGTGGTTAAGGTGGGCTTCCTGTGTCCCACCGCGATCCTCGACCGCATCGGTCTCGGCACGGTCGTACGGCGTCAATACGGGCTTTGACAAGGAGGCCTTTGTGGATCGAAAAGATAATAAATGGGGCCCGAATGCCAACTGGGTACGATGCAGTCTATGCAGCGCGGCACAACTATGTAGCTTACCGGTGAAGCTGATAATGTCCGAGGAGGTAAAAACATTTTGAGTACAGTATCCAATGGCAAGCGCTGGGCGACGACGTATCCGGAGATGGGCACGGGGCCGGTAGCGATCGAACCATGTGTATCGCCGGCGTATTTCGAGTTGGAGCGCGAGCGGGTGTTCCGGCGGGTATGGTTGAACGTGGGGCGGGTGGAAGAGGCCCCCAACATCGGTGATTACTTCGTGCGCGACGTCGCGGTTTGCCGGACCTCGATTCTGGTGGTGCGCGGCAAAGACGGGCAGTTGCGCGGATTTCACAACATGTGCTCGCATCGGGGAAACAAGCTCGCGTGGGACAATAGCGGCCATTGCCGCGGTGCGCTCACCTGCAAATTCCACGGCTGGGCCTACGATACGCAGGGCCGGCTGATGTCGGTGCCCGATGAAGAGAATTTCTTCGATTTCAAGCGCGAGGAGCACGGCCTGACCCCGGTGGCGCTCGATACCTGGCAGGGCTTTATCTTCATCAACCTCGACCCCAAGCCCAAGGAAACCCTGCGCCAGTATCTGGGCGGAGTGGCGGACCATCTGGACGGGTTTCCGTTCGACAAGCTGAGCGTGGGCTACGCCTACAAAAGTGAACTCAATTGCAACTGGAAGATTGCGGTGGATTCGCAGCAGGAAGCCTATCACGCGGTATGGCTGCATCGGCGTCCCGGGCAGGACAGTTTCAGTTGGCCGGAGAATCCTTACCTGCATGCGCTCGACATCAAGTTTTTCGGGCCGCATCGGATGATTTCACTGCCCGGCAACAAAAAGCACAAGCCGACGCCGGTCGAGGGGCTCGCGCATCGTTTCGGCTGGACCATCAAGCGCCAGGACCTCGGCTTTCTGGATCACAAGCAGCTTCCGCTGGGAGTCAACCCGGCGCGCAGCGACGACTGGTTTTTCGATATCTATCTAATTTTTCCAAATCTCTGGATTGCGCTGCTTGACGGGGCCTATCAGACGCATAATTTCTGGCCGCTGGCGGCCGATCGGATGTATCAGGAAATAAGAATGTACGTCACACAGCCCCATACGGTGGGCGAGCGTTTCGCGATGGAATATGCGAAATGCTTCAATCGGGATATCTGGCTGGAGGATTTCAGCACGCTCGAGAGCACCCAGGAGGTGCTGGGCTCCGGCGCGAAATCGCATTTCCTGTTGCAGGATGAGGAGATTCTGTTGCGCCACTTTTACAAAACTCTGGAACAGCATGTGAGCGCCTGACAATCCGGTTTCCGGTAGAGCCTGCCGGTTCCCGGTAGAACCTGACGGACAGACAATCAAGGATAATGACAAATGGCTAAAACAGTTCTTCCGGCGCAATTCAGCGATCTGGAACAATTTGTGGGCGTATGGGATCTCCCAACCGAGCGCCAGCGAAACCGTCAGCGCCTGGTCAGCACGATCGAGCAGTTGCGCGCGTTTTATGACGCGATGATGCCGCGCATGGAGTCGATTATCGAATATCTGAACCAGTTTCCGCTGGATCAGATTCCGGACGGCGCGCGGCAACTGTTCTACCTCACGCTGTCTCTGGCGGAAGTTGCCAACGCAGTGGAGTTATTCAAACAACCGGGCGTGATCGACGGATTCGATCCCGAACGGTTCATAGC
>DAHVFB010000101.1 GCA_027317185.1 Deltaproteobacteria bacterium | reverse complement strand
GCGCAAGCGATCCTCGCTGCGCTCTTTCATCGCCTCAGATCCGGTGAAGGCCAGCGCGTCGCGGTCAGTGAATTAGGATCCATGCTGCATATGCGCGGGATCATGTGGACCTCGATGAGCGACCCCGACGATTGGTACGGCTTCCACCTCGACCACTACACCAAGCCGCCCGATCACGGCTATCGCACGAAAAACGGCTCGCTGTACTTCATCTTGCGGCGCGGCGGCAGCGAGGACTGGGATCGCCTGATAATGGAACTCGGAATGGAGGAAGTCCTCGCCGACCCGCGCTTCGCCGATTACGGACGCGCGGCGACCAGTATCGGCCGTTACGCAACCGAGGTGAAACCCATTTGGGAAAAGGCCTTCGCCAATCGCACGCGCGAAGAGTTAATTGACTTGATCAAGAGCGTCGGCGGTGACGCCGTGCCGATTATGGATTACCCCTCGCTGATAGCACATCCACAGACGGCGGCTCTGGAAGCCATTGCTGAAGTAGATCATCCGGCCGCCGGCCGCTTCAACACGGTGCGTCCGGTCGCGCGCTTTTCGGACACTCCGGACGCGATCCGAATCCCGCCGCCGGCCCTTGGCCAGCATACCGAAGAAGTCCTGCGCGCCGCCGGCATCGCCCCGTCCAGATTTAATACATAGACTCACATTGACTATTACAATGAAATTGATCCTTTACGCTCGCAAGCACGAACGTAACAGTTTCACATCCCGGAGGCAGTCGTGATCGTCCACGCGCGCAAAACCTACAAGATCGTAACTGAGAAAAGCGTTCCGATGAAGACGCGGGACGGAGTCACGCTATATGCGGACGTGGTCCGGCCCGACGCTCCCGGACGCTTCCCCGTCCTGCTCTGCCGCACGCCGTACAATAAAAAAGGTACCGACGACCCCAACGGTCCGACCTACCTGTTCGCCCGTTATGGCTATGTCTCCATCACGCAGGATTGCCGCGGCCGCTTCGAGTCCGAAGGCGAGTACGACACGATCTTCCAGGAGATTGCCGACGGTTACGACGCGGTCGAATGGGCCGCGCGCCTGCCGTGGTCAAATGGCCGCGTCGGTACCACGGGCCAATCCTATCTCGGACTGACGCAGTATATGATCGCCTGCAACGACCCGATGCCGCCGTCGCTGCAGGCGATGGCGCCGGTGTCGGCGTCGTCGGATTACCACGCAAGCTGGATCTACCACACCGGCGGCGTATCGCTGTGGGGATGGATGATCCCGTACGCCATCTTCAAGGGACTCAATACGCTCAAGCGGGCGAAGCGCAACGATCTGTTCGAAAAGATGAAGGAGTATGTTGAAGGCGGCGAGTTTCCGATCATGCGGCAAACCCGCTTCGGCCTCAACGCCTTCACTCCGCTTACCGACAAATGGTATCGCCATCTGCCGATCAAGGACTGGGTGGATCTGCTCAAAGAGACCGCGCCGTATCTTGCCGATCATATCGCGCACGCCGATGACGGCGAGTACTGGCATCGCGCCAACGTCAATCGCCATGCGGCGAGCGTCAGCGTGCCGATGCTGCATGTCACGTCATGGTACGACATCTTCGGCGAAGGTGGTCAGTCCGCCTATCGCAGCATCAAGGCCAATAGTAAGTTCGCAAATGCCCGTAACGGACAGCGACTGATTATCGGACCTTGGGGGCATCTGCTCCCCTATCATGTGCCGAACTCGCGTGGAACCGGCGATATCGATTTCGGACCGGCCGCTCTGATCGACCTTAATGAAACTCTGTTGCGCTGGTTCGACTACTGGCTCAAGGACATCGACAATGGCGTCGTCGATGAGCCGCCCGTCAGCGTTTTCACGCTGGGCGAGAACCGCTGGCAATCGCTGCCCGACTGGCCACCGCCCAATATGCGCCAGGTGCGTTATTTCCTGCATAGTGACCAGGGCGCCAATACTCTGAGTGGCGACGGCGCGCTCTCAACCGTGCCGCCTGACTCCGAACGCGCCGACACCTACGTCTACGATCCGAATGACCCGGTGCCGTCGATGGGTGGTAACAATCTGGCTATTGATATGGGCGTGCAGGACCAGCGTCCGGTCGAAGAACGATCCGACGTGCTGGTCTATACCTCCGATCCGCTCGAGCAGCCGCTGGAAATTACCGGACCGGTGACGGTCGCCCTGTGGGCATCGTCCTCAGCTATCGATACCGACTTCACCGCAAAGCTCGTGGATGTGCATCCGGGCGGCTATGCGCAGAACCTGGTCGACGGCATTCTTCGCGCACGCTATCGCGAATCCGAGAGCGCGCCGAAAATGATGGAGCCGGGAAAGCCGTATCTCTTCACGATCGATTTGTGGGCCACCAGCAACGTCTTCCGCCCGGGCCATCGGATCCGGCTCGAAATCAGCTCGAGCAACTTTCCGCACTTCGATCGCAATCTCAACACCGGCGAGGCCTTCGGCGAAGGAACCAAACCCATTGCTGCGCGCCAGACGATTTTTCACCAGGCTGCGATGGCTTCCTGTGTCCTGCTTCCGGTCATCCCGCGGTAGGCCGGGCGGCGGACCCAAGCCCGATCAGCGCGTCGCGACCGCGGGATCGCTCAGCCGCGGCAGCCTGAACCAGACCTCGTTGCAGGTCTCCATCTCGTCCGCCTCGAGCGTTAGTTCGGTGGCCGGCACCGATTCACGGAGTTGCGCCGTGGAGGTCGCACCGACGATTGCCGACGTGACGTCCGGCTGCGCCAATACCCAGGCGATAGCCACTCGAGTAAGCGGCTTGCCGCGCGCCGTAAAGTAGTTATGCAGATGTTCCACAGCCTCGAACTGAGCATCCTGCCAGTAGCGCTTATGATAGATTGACTTGGTATGTCCCGACAGAAATCCGAACCGCGTCTCGCGCGGAGGCTGCGCACCCGCATGGTATTTGCCGGTCAGAAATCCGCCGGCCAGAGGATTATAGGCGATCACCCCTAGGCCGTGATGATGACACAGCGGCAATAGCTCGTTCTCGATTTCCCGAAATAGTATGTTGTAGCGCGGCTGTATGCAGTCCATCCGCGCCAGTTCGTGCCGATCGCTTATCGACAGCGCCGTCGCGAGCAGCCATGCCTTGAAGTTCGAGCATCCGATATAGCGAACCTTGCCCTGGTGCACGAGATCGTCAAACGCCCGAAGCGTTTCGTCGATCGGCGTTTCCGGATCCGGTGCGTGCGCCTGGTACAGATCGATGTAATCCGTTTGCAGGCGGCGCAGGCTGCCCTCGACGGCGTCGAAGATGTGCCTGCGCGAGAGCCCTCCGTCGTTGGGCCCGGCGCCCATCGGCACCCAGCATTTGGTCGCGAGCACGATTTGATGGCGCCGTCCCTTCAGCCATTTACCAACGATCGTCTCGGTGCTGCCGACGGTTTGCAGCGTACCGCCCATCGGATACCCATCCGCGGTATCGAAGAAATCGATGCCCAGTTCGTGCGCCGCGTCCATGATCGCGCAGCTGGTCGCATCGTCGCATTGCTTGCCAAAGGTCATCGTGCCGAGGCAGATTTCCGCGACCTTGAGTCCTGTGCGCCCCATTCGTTTGATTTTCATCGCCGATCTCTCGCTTTGAATCGTGTGTCTCAACTATCGCTTAGCAAATTTCGTCCGTTTGCTCCTATCGATCCACCTCCCGTATTGGTTAGATCACGTCTTGCACCGCACATTGGTTAGATCACGTCTTGCACCGCACGCCGTGGTGCGAAGGAAGTTTGAGTTATGGCGAGTGGAGCCGATTTTTCAGGCCGGGTCGATGAAGCGTGGCTGGCGCGCCATCGTGAAGAGATTATTGAACCTGAACTTCTGATCGTCGATCCGCATCATCATTTATGGAACCACGACGGCAACGTTTATCTCTTGCCCGAATTGCTGGCCGATTGATCGAGTGGCCACAAAATTTGCGCGACGGTCTTTGAGGAGTGCGGCTCGATGTACCGCGCCGACGGACCCGTCGAGCTGCGTTCGCTGGGCGAGACCGAGTTCGTTACCGGCGTGGCCGCGATGAGCGCCAGTGGCGGCTTCGGACCGACGCGTGCCTGCGCGTCGATGGTCGGGAACGTCAATCTGCTGATCGGCTCGCGCGTCGAGCCGATCCTCGAGGCCCATCGCGCCGCCAGCGGCGGCCGCTTTCACGCGATCCGGTTTTCGACCGCGTGGGATGCGGATGAACGTGTACATAAGACCGTGCCGAGTCCCGGGATGCTGGCCGACACGCGCTTGCGCGACGGCTTCCAATTCCTGTCGCGCTTCAATCTTGCCTTCGACGCGTGGGTTTACCATCCGCAGTTGAACGAGGTCGCCGCGCTAGCCGCGAGTTTCCCGCAGACCCCGATCGTCCTGAACCATTTCGGCAGTCCGATTCTCGGCGGCCCCAACGCCGGTCGCACCGCCGAGGTCTTCACCGAATGGCGTGCCGGCATGACCGCGCTCGCCCGTCACGAAAATGTCCACGTCAAGCTGGGCGCGCTGCCGGTGCGGCGACCCGCGTCCGCGCGTCAGGCCGGCGCTCCGCCGCTCTCCTCGGAAGAGATCGCCGCGGCGTGGCGCCCGTTCTTCGACGTGTGCATCGAACAATTTGGCGCGCGTCGATGCATGTTCGAGAGCAATTTCCCCGTGCAAAAGCGCTGGTGCAGCTATGCCGTGTTCTGGAACGCCTGCAAGCGTCTCGCGGCTGGCGCCTCCGCCGACGAAAAGTCCGCACTCTTCAGCGCGACCGCCGCGCGCGTCTATCGCGTTCCGATTGAGCTCGCCTGATCGGCGTCCGCCGTCGCGATCGCCTTGAAGTTGCGGTAAGATCGGCGCGCGCCGTCTATTCGTCGGTATCCTCGGACTCGCGGATCGCATCGAGGATGAAGAGCAACGCTTCTGTCCCGGTGATCTTGCCCATCAGGCTCACTTGCGAAAGCACTTTGAGCTCTTGCGGCTTGACGTTATGGCGATCGAGCAATGCACGATTGCGCGCGAAGGCCCCCCACATCTGCGGCTCGTCCCTTCGACGAGCGCTTGGCCGGCGCGCGCCCGCGGGTGAATTTGCTTCCGTCTCGGCCAGCTTGAAGAGCCGATTCTTGTCCAGTTCGAGAATGTGGGCGACGCGGCCCAGCAATTGAAACGATGGGCGGATCGAGCCGTCGGCCTCAAGCTGCGCCACGTGAGTAGCCTTCACGCCCAGCGAGAGCGCCAGCTCGCGCTGCGAAAGTCCCATTTCCTTGCGCTGATCTCTGAGGAGTTGTCCCAGGGTTCGCTGGTCGATCGCCGGCATCTGCCGGAAGACTTGAGTCTTGATCGTGACGGACTTATCGATAGTCCGACGCGCGCCGGTAACGTCGCGCGGCGCCGGCGCGTCGGCGTTCGCGACCGGCCTGTCGCGCACAACCGACTGCGTCAGCTTCGGCACGCCGCGCACTTCACTATCGGGAACTGCCCTTGCGATTTCCTGGATCGTCGGCACCTCGGAGGCCATGCTCCGCATCTTTTGCGAGTATTCGCGCAGCCGCGCGCTGTTCCCTGACGGATCTGCCCAGGAGATCGATTCGATCGCTTGCGCCGAGCAGGTGAGGGATTCGCGCAACGTCCTCAACTCGCGACACAATCCCTCGCGGTCATACCTGAACGCCTCAAGCGCCGCACATTCGAAGGCCTCGGGATGGGCGCCCGCCCATTTGCCCGCCGTCGCTGTAACCGACTCGATCACTTCGGCCGCGATCGACTCGCCCGCGATCGACGACGTATGGCCGGAGCTGTCAATCAGATGCAGCACCGGATCGACCAGGCTCGAGACGTCCCACGTCCCGTTGGTCCGCTCAAGCAGCACCCACAGATGCATCGTGACCCGGCGCAGCCTTAGCGGCTCAACGCTCGAGGCTTGCAGCAGATTGCGATCCTGTGGAATCAGCTCCACCTCTCCGAACGGAGTCCGAATGTTACCGACAACGCTTAGTTCCATCGCTATGCCCCGAGACGCCATTTGATACCCGCAAAAATCGGCCCGAATAACGTATACGATTGCAGGATTAAATCGGGACAAGGGAGAGCAATACCGATGCCGTCTGGGTTTTCGCTCGAAAGCTAATCCTTTTCTCATCTTTTTTTATCTGGTCTAACTTTTCGTGTCCGATTTTTGTTGCCCTAATGCAAATCCAAGCCGAGTTCTCTAACTGGGTTGTCGCACCAGTGAAACAATAATGGAGAATTTTCCGCCAATGGAGTCAATCGACCGGATTCTCGAAACTCAAACAAGGCGCGCACCGCATCGCGCGGCGAGCCCCCTCAGTACCGGGAGCGGAGGGTGTGCACTCCAGACCGGAGGCAATCTCGGCGCGCGCTCGGCCGCGAGTTTGCCCGCGGCGGCGGCTGGCGCTACCGTGCGATCATAGCCCGGAGGCTCTCATGTCCGAATGGTTCAAGCGCATCACTCCCGCGATGAAAGAGTTTATCGCGGAGCAGAAGGTCTTCTTCGTTGCGACCGCCCCGAGCGAGGGACGCATCAATCTGTCGCCCAAGGGCATGGACACGTTGCGCGTAGTCGATGAACACCGCGTGCTCTATCTCGACCTCACCGGCAGCGGCAACGAGACCGCGGCGCATCTGCTGGAGAACGGGCGCGTCACGATCATGTTCTGCTCGTTCGACAAGACCGCGCGCATCATGCGGCTATACGGCCGTGGCCGCGCGATCCATCCGCGCGACCACGAATGGCCCGACTACCTCGCGCTGTTCCCGGCGGAGCCGGGCGTGCGGCAGATCATGCAGATTGACGTCGCCACCGCGATGACCTCATGCGGCTATGGCGTACCGCGTCTCGAGGGTCTCGCCGAGCGCGATACCCTGCGCAAGTACTGGGAGAGCCGTGGCGGCGACGCCCCCGAGAAGTATCAGCGGGACCAGAACCTCGAAAGTATCGACGGCTTGCCGACCGGAATTTTCGCCGACCAGAGCCGCAGCGCAAAGTGAGTCGCGCGAAGCGACTATATTTTCCCGATTGATCATTGCGGCGCGGAGCTTCAGTCCAATTCTGCGGGCCGATAGAAGGTGGGCGCGACGCGGCCCAGGTGTTCGATTCCGTTTGAAGCTTCTAGTTTATTTTGATACTGATGAGTCTCGTTTATTGATCGCGTGCCCCAACAATCCCCCCGCGTGCCGCTGCCATCCAGGCCTGCTGCCGCCACGGCCAAGGAGTCTTTGCGATGAGTGAAGCTGAGAAAGTTCTGTCCACCAGCAACGGCGACGGGGGGCTCGATTTCGACCCCGACATGCTGCGCGCCAAGTATCAGGAGGAGCGCGACCGGCGCGTGCGCTCCGATCACAACGATCAGTACGTCGAGGTGCAGGGCGATTTCAGCCGTTATGTCGACGATCCCTACGTTGACCCGGGCTTTACCCGCGCACCGCTGCACGACGATGTGGATGTACTGATAATCGGAGGCGGCTTCGGCGGCCTGTTGGCCGCCGCGCGTTTGCGCGAGGCCGGCATCGACAACCTCCGGATTATTGAAAAGGGCGGCGACTTTGGCGGAACCTGGTACTGGAACCGTTACCCCGGCGCGCAATGTGATATCGAGGCCTACATCTATTTGCCGCTGCTCGAAGAGACCGGCTACATCCCAAAGGAAAAGTATTCCTACGCGCCGGAGATCAAAGCCCACGCGCAGCGTATCGGCAAACACTTCGATCTCTATCGGCACGCCTGCTTCCAGACCCAGATCAAAGCGATAACCTGGAAAGAGGACGAGTTGCGATGGATCGTCACCACCGACCGTGACGACCGCTTCAGCGCGCGCTACGTGGTCATGTCGAACGGGCCGTTGAACCGGCCGAAGCTGCCCGGAATCCCCGGCATCGACAGTTTCAAAGGCCATACCTTCCATACCAGCCGCTGGGACTACGCATACACCGGCGGCGATACCGGCGGAAATCTGCACAAGCTGGCCGACAAGCGGGTGGCGATAATTGGCACCGGTGCGACCGCCGTGCAATGCGTGCCGTACCTCGCCAAGGACGCGCAGCAGCTCTACGTCTTCCAGCGCACGCCGTCGTCAGTCGATGTGCGCGGGAACCGTCCGACCGATCCGGAATGGGTCAAGACGCTGACCCCTGGCTGGCAGAAGCGGCGAATGGACAACTTCAACATCCTGATCGCCGGCGGCCATCAGGAGGAAGACCTCGTCAGCGACGGATGGACCGACATCTTCCGCAATCTGGGCGGACTGCTCCCCTCCAAGGCGAATGCGGAATTAACGCCCGAAGAGCGCGGGCAGATGATGGAGATCGCGGATTTCAAGAAGATGAACCAGGTCCGCGCGCGAGTCGACGCGATCGTCAAGGACAAAAAGACCGCGGAGGCGCTGAAGCCGTGGTACCGCCAGTTCTGCAAGCGCCCCACTTTCAATGACGAGTATCTGCCGGCGTTCAATCGTCCCAACGTCACGCTGGTTGACACCAAGGGCCGTGGCGTCGAGCGCATCACCGAGAAGGGGCTAGTGGTCGACGGCGTCGAGTACGAAGTGGACTGCATTATCTTCGGCACCGGATTTGAAGTGGGTACCGCCTATACCCGGCGCGCCGGCTTCGAGGTTTACGGGCGCGACGGCAAGACTCTGACCGAACACTGGGCTTCGGGTCTCAAGACACTGCACGGCTTTTACAGCTCCGGTTTCCCGAACTGCTTCCACATGGGAATTCTGCAGAACGGCTTGACGGCGAA
Organism: Deltaproteobacteria bacterium; assembly: GCA_027317185.1. Classification (GTDB taxonomy): domain Bacteria; phylum Desulfobacterota; class Binatia; order Binatales; family Binataceae; genus JAJPIG01. The sequence continues at coordinate 6,255 of DAHVFB010000101.1, read as the reverse complement.
CTTTCCGCACATGCTCGAGGAGCAGGCACGGCACATCACGGAAGTAATCGAGCAATCGAAATCGCAAGAGGCGCGGAGCATCGAACCCACGGTCGAGGCCGAATCCGAGTGGGTATCGATAATTCACGAGAAGCGGGCGATCGGTGAAAGGTTCCTGCGCGAATGTACTCCCGGATACTACAACAATGAAGGTGGCTCACTCGAAGGCGGCGGGTTTTTGGGTGAGCAATACGGCGGCGGACCGATCGAGTTCCACGATATCATCCGCAAGTGGCGCTCGGACGGACAGATGAAGGGTCTGCTGGTAAAATAACCGCTTGGCGCGAGCCGGCGCGTGACAATACGCGGCGCCGGCTCGCGCAATAACGCATCGCCCACCCGCGGCAACGTCCGCTTTCAATATCCAATCGACATAGATCCGATCGTGTTGGCTGCAACCACGCAGTCCCAACCACTCGCTAACAATCTCTGCGCAAATGCGATTAGTACACGTCGCGGCGGATCGATTACTCAGTCAGCCAATTCAGGAATTTCCACCAGGATTAAAATGGGATACGGCCAGTCAAGATCGCGGCGTGATTGTACATCGGATTTCTCGTAACCGCGACCTGATAGCCAAATCCGAACGTGAGCCCCAAGCGCTCGTGGATCGGAATCCGCCCGACCAGTATCCCCGGCGTGAGGAAAACCTGGCTCTGGCCTTCGCGTTCGCCATTGGGCCACCAGGTATAGTTCACTTCAAACTCCGGCCAGAAATAATGCAAGACCCGGTATTGCAAAGTGGTATTCCATGCGACCGGCATGCCCAGGCGCTGGAGACCACCGTCCGGCAGTGAAATTCCAGCGGTGGACTGGATATCGAAGTCGCCAAAGCCCTTGCCGCCCGCGATGGTCGGCGTAAAGACCCCGTGGCGGTTGCTGTTGCCGTCATCGCCCGTCGGAGCGCTGAAGCCCATGAACGCGGTCAGAATATAGTTGCCGTTCTCTTCATTGGCCGACAGGATGCGATACTTGACCAGGAAAGTCTCATCGGCCCATCCGTCGGTAGCCGCGTCGCGGCCGTGCTTGATCGCGCCGTTGTGGGCGACCCAGTTGGGCACGCCGAGAATGATTTCGATGTTCTGAAACGGGATTAGCTCGAGCCCCTTGCCGTTGCCAAAATTATCCGTGGCGACGCCTTTTCGATTCGCCTGCCACGACTGATCATAGCGGTACTCCTCCTCCAGACGCGGCGTCACCGTGACCACCGGAGTGACCCAATGGGGCTGCTCGCTCTGGATTTGGGTCACGCGCGGGAACCAATCGGCAAAGTAATTCACGATCGCCGAGCCGAAAGAGGTGCCGCCCGAAGCCGTGGTCTGCGCGCGGCACGGCGCCGCACCCAGGCCGAGCGCGAGTATCGCGACCGGCAGCGAACTGAAGATTAAAGTACGTGAGTTGGACGAAATCATGACGGAGCATAATGCCATTTTGATTGGCATAAAGCAAGTATCATGGCAGAACGAAAGCGACCCCGGCCTTTGTTGGTGAGGACCGATCGCCGGCGCATTATTCCAAGCGTAAATTACGCGACCCCCGGCGCCCCCGAATCGTCCGGTGGGGCCGGCTGAATCGTCAAAAGCTCCGACGCGCCGAAAACCCGCGATCGGCTTCGCTACTGTCGCGAGTCTGAAGGCGGTCGGCTATACTTTCGATACCGACACGCTGGACAAGGTCACCGCGCTGTGGTCAAGGATCTGCAGGATGGGATCGTGACGCTCGAAGAGGCGCTGGACGGCGGACACGGCCATAGCAAGCTCGATCACGCGAAGCATCTGTGCGAAGCGGTGCTGCCCGCGATGGGTGCCGTGCGCAAGACCGCCGACACGCTCGAGGGGATTATCGCCGATGACTTGTGGCCCTTGGCCACGTATCAGGAGATGCTCTTTTCATGTGAGTATGTAAGTACGATCGACGATTAAGACTGCCCTGACTTCGGCGCAGCGGCTCGAACCGCTGCGCCGAAGCGCTTTTATCAACGATCTCGGGCCGACGGGGCTTTCGATCTCACCACATCCGAGTCCGCCGGGCGCGGCGTCCCACTGTGACGCCGCGCCGCCTGATCCAGCTTATCCAGGCGTCATCGACATGTAGCCGGTATGGAAAGTGCGCGACTTGAACTTCCAGCCGTCGCCGACCTTTACATACTCGTCGTCGTAATAGCCAGTACCGACCCATTCCATGTTCTTTCTGAGGTTGCGCAACTCGACATAGCAGCGCCCGGTCGCGCTGCCGCCGCCCGCCAGATCGATCACATGATTATGGATATAAGGCCGCGGCGTCAGATCGCCTCCGGTGAGTCCGTTGTAGAGCTTAAGCAACGCGTCGCGGCCGCTCGCGCGATGCTCGCGCTTGAAGCCCTTGGTGATGAACTCGCCGTCGCTCGCGAACAGATCGACGATTCCGGTCATGTCGTCGCGCCATACACAGTCGCAGTATTTGAGCGGCAGCTCGCGAATCCCTTCGCGATCGGCCAGCTCGGTCACGATTTGCTCGGTGGTTTTCGCCATGGCCCGTCCCTCCCTGATAGCTCGATCGCCGGGCGTAGCGCCTCGCCGCGCGTTAGCCTGAGCGTCTCGCGAAATCCTTAGCATCGAACGGCGCTCGCGTGAAAGCGCTCGACCGGCGGGTTCGCGCCGGACTTCGCATCTAATCCTGGCAGCTAATCCGCGCGGCCAATCCTCGCATCTGAGTTCCACCAGTGGTAAGTCTCCAGCGAGTTAATCGGGTTATGCTCGAGGAGGCGTGTGATGGCAGGAGCAAGCGCAATCTCAATTCATCCGTCGGTCGACCACGGCATCATGCCGGCCGCCAAGGATTTTGCCGGCGGCACGCTGGTCTGCAAATGCGCGCAGAGTCCGGTCAAAGTCGCGGTCAAATCACAATCCGCCTACAATCATGCGTGCGGCTGCACCAAGTGCTGGAAGCCGGCCGGTGCGCTCTTTGCGGTCGTGGCGGTGGTGCCACGCGACAAGTTGTCGGTGACCGAGAATGCCGCCAAGCTCGCGATCGTCGACCCCAATGCGGCGATTGGGCGCTACGCCTGCAAGGGCTGCGGCGTCCATATGTACGGCCGGATCGAGAACGCCAAACATCCTTTCTACGGCTTCGATTTCATTCATACGGAACTGTCGCCCGAAGCGGGATGGTCGCCGCCAGGCTTCGCGGCGTTCGTCTCCTCGATCATCGAGTCTGGCGCCAGCCCGGCGAATCAGGACGCGGTTCGCGGCCGCTTGCGTGAGCTCGGCCTCGAGCCCTACGACTGTCTCTCGCCGCCGCTGATGGACGCGATCGCCACGCATATCGCCAAAGCCTCGGGCGTGCTGAAGGCGTGAGCGGAGCACTCCGCGCATCGCTCGCGAATGGGTACGGCGGCGCGCGCGACCGCGCAGGAGGCTCGCGGGATTCCCGGGTTATCACGTCAATCGGAACGTAACCGGAAAGCGGTTCGGAGCACGCCAATGGACAGCGCGGGACAAATCGACAGGTCCGGAGAACTCGAGATGCTGCGCGAGGCTGTCGCGATCGCCGGCCTCGGCGCGCGCAATATCGATCTTCCGCAGGACCACCAACTGATTATTGGCGCGATGCGCTTTCACTACCTAGACTGGGGCGGCAACGGTCATCCGATCGTCTTCCTGCACGGCGGCGGTCTGAACGCCCATACTTGGGACGTCGTCGCGCTGATGCTGCGCGAGCGCTATCGCTGTATCGCGCTCGACCAGCGTGGGCATGGCGATAGCGAATGGTCGCCGGCGATCGATTACGGCGTTGAGACCCAGGTGCGGGACGTCGAGGGCTTCATCGATGCGCTCAAGCTCGAACGGCCGGTGCTGGTCGGCCAATCGATGGGCGGACTGAACTCAATGGCCTACGCGGTGCGGCGCGGCGATCGGCTCAAAGGGCTGGTGGTAGTCGATGTGGGCCCGGAGATCGAGGTCGCCGGCGCGCAACGGATTCGCGAATTCGCGAGCACCCCGGAACTCGGATCGCCCGCGGAGTTCCTCGAGCGCGCGAGCAAGTTCAATCCCTTGCGCAATCCAGCGGTGCTGCGGCGCAGCCTCTTCTACAATCTCCGTCAGTTGCCGAATGGAAAATTCTCCCTCAAGCACGACCAACGCCGCGCCTCCGAAGAGGCCTGGCGCATCAGCACTGCGCAGCGCGAGCGCTTGGGCCGTGAGGTGACGAAGATCAGTTGCCCGACGCTGATCGTGCGCGGTGCACTCAGCGATGTCCTGAGCGATCAGGCGGCCGGGAAATTTGCCCAATCGTTGCCGCGTGCGCGATGGGTGCTGGTTGAACAGGCTGGCCACAATGTTCAGGGCGATAATCCGCGCGGCCTGCTCGACGTGCTGCTTCCGTTCCTTAAGGAAATCGGCGTCGCCGACGGACGTTGAACGCAATGGCTTCGCGCGACGCTCTCGACGATGGGGGCGTTCACGATCGCGATGCCACCGCCGCGTCGCGTAGCCGATCGGCCCCGCAGCCGACTTGGCATCGAGTGCCGAAGTGAAACAGGGCCGGCGCGCCGCCGACCCTGTTCGAGCTACGCGTCTCTCAAATCACGCGCGTCTCTCAAAAAGTTACGCGTCTTGGGCGTCGATCAGCACGGCAGCGATCAACGCCGGCTCCTTGCCCTTGTTGACCCATGCGTGATTGGTCCCGCGCTGCACCACGACGTCGAACGGCTTGAGATCGACTTCGCCCTTGTCGAGCAGCAGCGTGACCTCACCCGCGAGCAGCACGATGTAATCGATGGTGCGAGTCTTGTGCATGCCCGGATGGCGGCTGGTATCGGCGCGGCAATGAGCGGCATCCATTTGCGCGAACATCTTTGCGGTCTGCCGCTCGCGCTCCTCGCGCGAGACCTTGGGATCTTCGGGCGGGATGGCCGCGAAGCGAAAGATACTTCCGCCCGGCGGTGGCTCAAGTTTGCGCACCTGCAGGCCCGCGTCGCCCGGGCGCGTGTTGTCGACCGGCGTGGTATCGGTCATCCAGTAGGCGCCAAAGGGCGTCGGCGGTGCGTCGATAACAACGACGGATTTTCCCTCGGCGTCATGGCCAGTAATGATTCGGCGTGGTTGATGTGCCATTGGCAGGCTCCCCGCGGATTTGATTTCAGACAAGCGGATACTCGCGCGTTTCCGCTGAAATGGGAAATGGAAGGCCGCGCACGGGTCCGGCGCGCGCCGCTCCGGCGGTCCGACCGCGCGCCGGAACTCCGCCCGCCAATCGCGATCTCAGCGCATCCGTTCGAGCACCAGCACCGGAATGTGTCGCGTAGTTTTCTTTTGATACTCGTTGAAGATCGGAAGCTGGTCCGCCTGCTGTTTGAACAGCCGATCGCGTTCGGCGCCGGCGGCGACGCTTACCCGGGCCTGGTACTTTTCGCTGCCCAATTCGACCGCGACCACCGGATGAGCGACCATGTTGTGATACCACGAGGGGTTATGCGGCGCTCCCGCATACGACGCGATCACCACGATCCGGTCGCCGTCGAGGCTGTAGGCGAGCGGGAGCGTAATCGTGCGGCCGCTCTTCGCGCCAGTCATCGTGACCAGCAGGAGCGGTATGTTCTCCATCTGTCCGCCGACCTTGCCACCGTTGGCGCGGAAATCCGTGATGACGCGCTGGTTGAATTCCTTCATATCGGGCATCTTCGTTCTCCCTTTTCAGCCGCCGCCGCGAGCGGGCAACCGTGTAATTCTCACGGCTCGCCGCATAATCTCACCGCGTGATATTTTTTACCAGACAACGCCAGGACGTGTCCGCGCGATCAGTTCGTCATTCTGAATGAATGAAACCCGCGCGAACCGGTTGAATGTTGACCGTCACATGGTTGAGAATCGCGGCAGTCCAAATGCGAGGCGGAGCAGCGAACGAAATGGACGACGGCGCGCCCGTGCAGATGCTCGACGGATACAAGGTCCTCGACTTTACCCAGGCGGTCGCCGGTCCGACGGCCACCTTGATGCTCGCCGAAATGGGCGCCGAGGTAATCAAGGTCGAGTTGGCGCCCAACGGCGACCCGACCCGCACGATGCCGCTGGTCAAGAACGGGCGCAGCGGTTACTTCGTCCAGCACAATCGCGGCAAGAAAGGCATCTGCGTCGACGTGAAGAACCCGGAGGGCCTGGCGCTGATCAAGCGCTTGATACCGCAGGTCGACGTGCTGATGGAGAATTTCGCTCCCGGCGTGATCGGCCGCCTTGGCCT
>DAHVFB010000100.1 GCA_027317185.1 Deltaproteobacteria bacterium | reverse complement strand
AGGAAGGCGGCGCCGAAGCGGTCAAGGTGGAAGGCGGAATAGCAATTGCCGAGACCGTGCGGCGGCTCACCGAGATCGATATCCCGGTGATGGGTCACGTCGGACTTACCCCGCAGTCGGTGCATCGGATGGGTGGGCATCGCGTGCAGGGACGCCGGCCGGGCAAGGGGCCTGGCGGACGTGAACGTCTCATCGACGATGCCTTGGCGCTGGAAGCCGCCGGCGCCTTCGCTGTGGTGCTCGAGGGTATGCCGCGCAACCTTGCGGCCGAAATCACCGCGCGCCTGACGATTCCGACGATTGGCATCGGCGCCGGTTCGGATTGCGACGGTCAGGTGCTGGTGATGCATGATCTGCTGGGACTAAGCGAATCCCTGCTGCCGCGCTTCGCCAAGCGCTACGCGAATCTATGGCAGGCCGCTAGTGGCGCGGTGAACGATTACATTCGCGAAGTCCGCGACCATAGCTTTCCCGACGCCGAACACAGTTACAGTCCCGGACGAAAGAGCGCCTGAAGGTGGAACTGGTCAGCCTGCCATCTGAAATGCGCCGGATTGCGGAGGATCTGCGCCGGCGCGACGGCACCATCGCGTTCGTGCCAACGATGGGCTTTCTGCATGATGGGCATCTGGCGCTCATGCGTGAAGGACGCCAGCGTGCGAGTGTCCTGGTGGTCTCGATTTTTGTTAATCCGTCGCAGTTCGGCCCGAACGAAGATTTCGAGCGCTACCCACGCGCCCTGCAAAAAGATCTCGAAAAGATTGAACGCATCCCGGCGGATTACGTTTTCGCGCCGGATACGAGGGCGATGCTGCCCGCCGATACGGAAACCTGGGTTGAAGTGACCGGCGTGACCCGGGGGCTATGCGGCGCGCATCGTCCCGGACACTTCCGCGGCGTCACCACGATCGTCGCGAAACTGTTCAATCTCGTCCAGCCGCATATCGCGATTTTCGGGGAAAAGGATTTTCAGCAGTTACGCGCGATCCAAAAAATGGTGCATGATCTGAACTTCGCGGTCGAAATCATACCCCATCCGATCGTGCGCGAGCCCGATGGCCTCGCGATGAGCTCTCGCAACGCCTATCTGTCTCCCAAGCAGCGTAACGAAGCGCTGGCACTGAGCCAATCGCTGTTCGCGGCGCGCGAGCTGTCCGCCGCTGGCACGCGGGATCCCGACGCTATTGTCCAGGCCGCCCGGCGCGTGCTCGATCGGTCCGCGGATATAAAGCTTGAGTACCTGGAAGCGGTGGATTGGGAGACGCTCGCCAAACCGTCGGCGCATCGGTCGATGCTACTCGCAGTGGCGGCCCGGGTTGGCGATACGCGCCTGATCGATAATATCGCACTGCATAATCCCGCTTAGCGCTCACCGTCGGATGCAGGAACGCGCAGCTTCTGGTTACGAAGCTGCGCGTTCTGGCCGCTCAAGCGCCCCTGTAATTATTTCAAATGGGTGACGTTAAACCCGAGAGAAAATGCCCGCTCCCAGAACCAATCCAATGATAAACAACACCATGAAAACACCGAAGATAATCTTCGCGATTCCAGCCGCGGCTCCGGCTATTCCCGCGAAGCCCAATACTCCCGCGATCAGTGCGATTACCAGAAATACTACTGCCCAATAGAGCATATTCGAGCCTCCATAAATAAAAATGCACTATGGTGAACAGCACTTTTCATGCCCGCCAATGAGAGGTTTGGTCTTTGGGGTAATTATTTAAAATTGTGCAGGCTAAAGCGTTTTGGAAATCTCTAAGTCGATCTGTCGCGGGTTCAGCAAACTAAAGCTGAGTAGATTGACGCGCCGCAGCACAAAGAAAAAATTGCAGACACGAATCCAAAAATCCCATTTAGTAGACGAAAGTGATCCGCTCGAATCACTTGGTGTCGAATTCAAACACCACTTCGCCGGGCGCGCTAATTCCGCCCGCTGCCAGTTTCTCCAAATACAGTCCGACCAGCTTGTCATTGGGTGTTTCGGCCAACAGTTGGCTGAGAGCGGCGCGAGCATCGTCGCTGGCGCCGCGCTTCAAAGTGTTCAAGGCGGCGGCGTAGCGTTCGCATGATGCCGGATCGACTGCGCCGCCGGTCCGTCCCGCCACCTCGACCACCGGCACCAGTTCTTCTTTGCCTTTGACCCTGACCAGCCCGATTTCGCGCACCAGATAATTTTCCGCGCCGGCTTCCGCGAGCGCTTTGCGGCTGACAATCAAATGGGATCCGAAGCGGCGCGTGAGTCCTTCCAGCCGCGAGGCGAGATTCACGGTATCGCCGATCACTGAATATTCGAAATGTTGATCGCCACCGAAGTTGCCGACGATCACATCACCGGCCGCGACGCCGATTCCGATATCGAGGTCGGCGAAGCGCGGATCCGAGGCCCTTAATTTCGCCAGTTCGCCGAGCATCGCGAGGGCGCAGTCGATCGCGGCGCGCGCCGGATTCTCGATCGCCTCGGGCGCGCCCCAGAATGCCATGATGCCGTCGCCCATCAGCTTATCCAGCACGCCGCGGCTGGCGAACAGCAGATTGGTCATGGCGTTGGTATAGGTGTTAAGCAGCGCGACCAGCTCCTCGGGATCGGAGCGTTCCGCCCGCGCGGTAAAATTCACTATGTCCGAGAATAGGATTGCGAGATGGCGGCGCTCGCCGCCAAGGCGCAGGCCTTGTGGATTGTCGACCACCGAGGCGACCGCGTCGGGATGCAAGTAACGTTCGAAAGCGTGGCGCAGGTGGCGCTTTTCGCGGCCCTCGGTCGCATAGCGGAAGCTCGCCAGCAGACCATAGGTGATCGCCACCGTACCAAGCGGAAAGACAACGCCCACCAGCGATCCGTCCAGCGTCAGCCGCGCTTGCGCATACAGGAAATAGCCGCTGGCCAATAGCAGCAGGGCGACAAACGACCATACCGCCGATAAGGTTGCGGCCGCGATCGTAATTGCGATTCCGAGAATGGCGGCCGCCACGCTTTCCTCGCCCGCGCTGGTTTCCGAGCGGCGGATAAAGGTGTTCTGCAGCACGTTGTCGATCGCATTGGCGTGAATTTTGACCGCTGGATAATCGGCCCCGACCGGGGTCACGACGCGATCGCCGAGCCCATGACCGGTAACTCCGATCAGCACAATCTTCTGCGCCAGATCCGATCGCGGGATACGATGGTTCACGATGTCGCTCACCGAATAGCGCGGAAAACTTTTGTCGCCGCCGCGAAAATCCACCAGCATCTCGCCCATCTCGTTGACCGGAATGGCTTCGTCGCCGATGGTCACGCCGGAGATGCCGGCGGATGAGATTCCGAGCGAGAGCGGCGCGTTATTGCGATAGGCGGAAGCGATCGCGAGGAACAGCGGAATGCAATAACGATCGTGGAAGCGCACCACCGTCAGCTCCGCCCGCATCACACCGTCTTTATCCGCATCGATATCGACGTAAGCGCTGCCTTTGGCGGATTTCAGCAGCACCGGGATTGGGGGCAGGTACGCGTTGGCCATCAGGATTGGCGGGGCTGCCCCGGGCGCCTTGAGCACCATCCCATACTCAAGCGGCGGCGGTTGCCGCAGATCGGTCACGTAACTGGAATTGGTTTGCGCGCTCTGCAGGTTGTTGAACTGATGACTGGCGAGTGGATAGCCGAGAATGGTCGCGCCTTGTGCACGAATCGCATTGGCGAACTGAAGATCATTAGCATCACCGATGCTGCTGGCGATCGCAGCGGGATTCAGACCCGCGAGCCGCAGCCGTTGAACGATCCGCCCGCGCTGTATGTCGGCGTCATCGCGCTCGCTGAAAAAAATATCGAAGCCGATAACTTTGACCTGGTAATCGCGCAACGCCTCGACCAGCCGCGCCATCGTGCTGCGCGGCCAGGGCCAGCGTCCGAGTTCCCCGATGCTCTTGTCGTCCACCGCCGCGATCGCGACCACGCCCAGTGGTTGGCGGCCCGGACGCGCATACATCCGCAGGTCGGAGACCTTCAGATCGGCCAGCTTGATTATCGAAGGATAGTGCGCGTTGAAGGCGAACAGACCGATGACCGCCAGCAAGCCGAGAACCAGCGTGCGAAACGCCGCGCCGTAGCGGATTGCGAACCTCGATGACGCCATAATTCAGAACCGGCCAGAGCTTAGACCACGCCGGTTACGATGCCAACGGGAAAGATGGCTAATCGTTCCAGCTAAACTGCCTGAAGAAGCTGATTTCGCCGTACTGGCGCGCGCTGCCATAGCCGAATTGCGTCATCGCGCCAATCTGCAAGGGGCGATAGAAGAGCGTCAGGTCGGGACCGCCCTGACCGGCGGTTCCATTGACGATTCCACCGGCGAAAAACGCACCGCCCGCACCCGCCAGCAGCAGGTACTTTTCGCCCGAATAGACCACCGTGCGCAGATCGATCTCGTTGCTGGTGACGCCATTCCCGGTGTCATGCAGCGAACTGAAGGACAGGTTCAGCGGCAGCCGGCTGTGCGCAAACATCCAACTGTTGAAATCTCCCTCGATCACCGAGCCATGGCTATCGCCGGCGTCGTGACCACCCGACAGGTAAAGGTGCGCGCCCGAAAAAACCGTTAAATCGAGTCCGCCCTGAAAGCGCCCGAAATTGTAACGCGACGACGATCCGGAGCCAGGAACGAGTGGATTCCCAAAGCCCTGACCCACGAAAAGCTGATAGCCGATCGCGCGTCCAAAAACCCCTATGTACGGGGTGATGCTTTGTTCGATCTGGAAACCTTCCTGGGTGACCGCCGATTGATCGCTGACGTAACCGCCGCCAAACAGCACGAGCTGAAAGCTTTCAGGCTGCCGCAACGAAAAAAAATCCGGATAAAAATCGCTGACCTGCGCATTAACGGGAATCGAGCCGGCCAGCGTAATTGCTATTGCTACCAGCGCCGCGCCGATAGCCGATCGAAATCCGCGAACTTCAGTTTGCAATTTTGCGCGCCCCATCAGCCGGGAAACCCGCCGCCCGATGGAATGGGCGGAAGTGGCGGAGGTGGTGGCGGCGGTGGCGCTGCGCCCATGCCGGGGTTCACGCCGGTGAAGCCGCCCAATCCGCCGCTGGTGGTGCCACTCGCAGCGGGCGCCAGCGGCGGCAATGCACATGGCACCGAAGTGGTATAGCCGGCCTTGATCTCCACCGGGCTCGCGCCGGGATTGCGAGTGCTGCGCACCTCGACCACTCCGTCGCTGACCGAAACGTCGGTAAAGTCGCCGCAGTTGGGATATTGCGACCGCTTCTGCCCCGGATGAAATGCGGTATCGTAAGTGGTGCCGCGCGCGGCCGCGATTGCATTTGGCGTATTGACCTGGAAATTAGGCGCGCCGGATGATGTCACATGCACGAAAGATCGCAGCAGTCCGGAAACCAGCCCGACCCGGGTATTAAGGCGTCCGCTTGGTCCTACCAGATGCTGATCGATGGTGATCGTGCTCGAATCGTGAATTTCCAGTTGGCTCTGGTCAGTAAGCGTGATGGTGGCTGAGGATGCCGCGCCAGTGGTGATGCGATCGCCAACCATGATCGCGGTTCCGGTTGTCAGCGCAGTGGTGGCCGCCGAGCGTTGGAGTTGGACCTGTCCGCTGACGGCGGTGGCGGTCCCGGCGGCGACCTGGGCGAAAGCTTGCGAGGCGCAAAACAACATCGCAGCGGCGACGAGATAAAGTGCATGCCTGAAAGCATGTGGATTTGACGATCTGGCTAGCATAGATATTGTCATGACAGCTTAGCTGAATTTTTAATGTTTTAATGAGTCATGTCAAACGTTAGTTAACCTGATTATCCCCGGTTTTGCGGTTTCTAGAATCCGGCGCCAAGCGGCACGCTGAGGCGGCGAATGACGGCGACCGGGACCCGGACGGTTGGAGCCAGGGCCGATTCAGTTCCTTGACTCTGTTCGGCATTCATGGAATTCAGCTAAGCTGATTCAATCCGGCAAACCGGTGACAGATTCTGAAGGAGTCCTCGATGGCATCCGAAAAAGTCAAAGTTGCGATCGTCGGATCGGGCAATATCGGCACCGATCTGATGTTCAAGATACGCAAAAGCAATTCGCTCGAACTGACCTGGATGGTGGGTGTGGTGCCCGATTCTGACGGCCTGCGGCGCGCTCGCGAACTTGGCTACCAGACCACGCACAAGGGTATCGATGACCTCAAGGATCATCTGGACGACTTCGAGATTGTTTTCGATGCGACCACCGCCCATGCGCACTATCGCCATGCCGAACTGCTCAAGCAATGGGGCAAGATCGCGATCGACCTGACGCCGGCCGCCGTCGGTCCGTATGTGGTGCCGGTAGTTAACCTGGATCAGTATCTCGATCTTCAAAATGTCAATCTGGTCACTTGCGGCGGTCAGGCCACGGTCCCCATGGTGCACGCGGTATCACGGGTGACGCCGGTAAAGTATGCCGAAATCGTTTCGACCGTGGCGAGCCGCTCGGCCGGTCCGGGCACGCGGCAGAATATCGACGAGTTCACGGAAACCACCGCCCGCGGCTTAGCCGAGGTCGGCGGCGCCGAGCGGGGCAAAGCGATTATCGTTCTGAATCCGGCCGATCCGCCGATCATCATGCGCAACACGGTTTACGTGAGCCTCGAAAAGGGCGCGGATCGCGAGGCGATCAAGGGCTCGATCGAGGAGATGGTGAGTGAAGTGCAGCGCTACGTACCGGGCTACCATCTGAAGTCGGCGCCGATCTTCGACGAAGATCGGGTCACGATTTTGCTCGAAGTCGAGGGCGCGGGCGATTATCTGCCTAAATTTTCCGGCAATCTGGACATCATGACTTCAGCCGCGGTGCGCGTCGCCGAAGGTTTTGCGGGGCATCTTAAAAAGCGCAAAACCACTGGCCGCGAGCGGCATCAGGAGAGTGTAGCGTGAGCGCGAAAAAAATCTGGATCACCGATACCACCCTGCGCGATGGCGACCATGCCATGTCGCATCAATACACCGTCGATCAGGTACGGAAAATTGCCCAGGTCCTGGACGAAGCGGGCGTACCGGTTATCGAAGTGGCGCATGGCGACGGCCTTGGCGGGTCCTCGTTGCAATACGGGTTCTCGCTCGAAAAAGAAGATAAGTACCTGCGCGCGGCCGCCGAGGTTATCACTCATGGCCGGATGGCCTTCCTGCTGGTGCCCGGAATCGGCACCCGCAAGGAGCTCGAGGAAGCCGCGAAAATCGGCGCCAAGGTGGCGCGGGTCGCCACCCATTGCACCGAAGCCGACATCTCCGAACAGCACATCAAGATGGCCAAGGACCTCGGCCTCGATGTGCATACCTTCCTGATGATGTCGCATATGACGCCGCCTGAGGCGCTCGCCGGTCAGGCCAAGTTGATGGAGAGTTACGGCGCGGACTGTATCTACGTGGTGGATTCGGCCGGCGCGCAACTGGTCGATCAGGCGCGCGAGCGGGTGCGCGCACTGCGCAAGGCGCTCGATCCGAAAACCGAGGTTGGATTCCATGCGCATAACAACCTGGGTCTGGCGGTCGGCAACAGCGTGGCGGCGATTGAAGAGGGCGCGACGCGAATCGACGGCAGCACCTGCGGACTGGGTGCCGGAGCCGGCAACACCCAGACCGAAGCGATGGTCGCCGTGTTGTCCCGGATGGGCATTGAGACCGGGATCGATCTCTTCAAGATCATGGACGTGGCTAACGACATCGTTTACCCGGTCATGCGCCAGCAGCACGTGCCCCGGATCGATCGCAGCAGCCTGACGATCGGCTACGCGGGGGTCTATTCGACCTTCCTGCTGTTCGCGAATCGCGCGGCGGAGAAGTTTGGAGTCGAGGCGCGGGATATCCTGGTCGAGCTCGGCCGGCGCAAGATGGTCGGCGGTCAGGAGGACATGATCATCGATGTAGCGGTCGAGTTGGCGAACAAGGCCAAAAACAAGCCGGCTTCGGCCCGCGCCGAAGCGCGCGCATAAAAGCGACCGCGCGGCGGTGCCGCAGTGCTTACCGACTGATGATGGGCGTCCGAATCTGCGCGGAGCTCAGCATAGCGTCCATAATAGTTCGCCGAGGGTTGTCCAATGTCGATCTGGACTGACTTGATGGGACATGAGGTCCGGCAAACCTTTTACGACGCCGGCGGCGTACGGACTCGCGCGATCGAAGCCGGGTCGGGTGGCCGCACGCTGATTCTGCTTCATGGCACTGGCGGTCACGCCGAAGCCTATGCCCGCAATATCGTCGAGCATGCGAAAAACTTCCATGTGTATGCGCTCGATATGGTCGGCCACGGCTATTCGGACATGCCCGAGGTGGCCTACCACTACGATGATTACGTGAACTGGCTGGGCGCCTTCCTCGATACGGTTGGCGCCGGGCGCGTTTGCCTCTCGGGTGAGTCGCTGGGCGCGCAGGTGGCGCAGCTATTCGCGATTCGTCATCCCGATCGGGTTGAGAAGGTGGTGCTCAACACCGGCATGATGTGGCCTACCAACGCCGAAGGCCGCAAGGAGCTGACCGACCTGCTCGAACGCAGCCGCGCCGCTTCCGGCGCGCTGACTCGCGAAGCGATCCGCAAGCGGCTGGAATGGCTGATGTACCGGCCGGATAAAAGCGTTACTGAGGAGCTGATCGACGTTCGCTATCAGATCTACATGCAGCCCGGACGCGCCGCCGTGATCCGCAAGATCGCCGAGGCCAGTATCAGCGGCGCGCTCGCGCTCGAAGCGGGCAAGCATTATTGCGATCCTGAGTTTCTGCGCCGATGCCGCTGTCCGGCGCTGGTTCTGTGGACGCGGCATAATCCCGGCCAATCGATTCCGGTGGCCGAAGCCGGCATGAAACATATAACGAACGGCCGGATGGTGATTATGGAGAACAGTGCGCACTGGCCGCAATGGGAGGAGTCCGAACTGTTCAACAGAGTTCATCTCGAGTTTCTGAAATCGAACGGATGATCCAACAAATAATCAGGCTTTCTTGCCGGCAACGATAGTCACAGGACGGGACAGCTATGGCATCGAAACTAAGTTCATCGCAGATCAACCAGATCGCGCAGCGATTGCTTGCGGCCGAGGAAAAGCGCGCGCCGATTGCGCCGTTGAGCGCGGAATTTCCCGACATGTCGGCGAATGACGCCTATGCGATCCAACTCGCCGTGCTTGAGCACAAGCAATCGCGCGGCGAAGTGGTGTATGGACGCAAAGCCGGACTCACCGCCGTGGCGATTCAGAAATTGTTCGGCGTCAGCGAGCCCGATTTCGGCCATCTGCTGGCAAGCATGATGGTCGAAAGCGGCGGGGTGATTACCTCGTCCGAAGTTATCCAGGCCAAGGCCGAACCCGAGATCGCGTTCGTACTCAATCAGGATTTGCGCGGGCCGGGCGTTACGGCGCTCGATGTTATTGGCGCGACGAATTATATCGTGCCGGTGCTCGAGATCATCGACAGCCGGGTGGCCGACTGGAAAATCAAGCTACCCGACACCATTGCGGACAACGCCTCGTGCGGCAAGGTGGTGATCGGAGGACCGGCGCGGCGAGTCGATGGAATCGATTTGCGGTTGATCGGAGTGGTGCTGGAAAAAAATGGCGAGGTGATCGCGACCGGCGCGGGAGCCGCTGCGCTCGGTAATCCGGCAATCGCGGTGGCGTGGCTCGCCAACAAGCTCGCCACTTTCGATCAATATTTGCGCAAGGGCGAGTTGATTCTACCCGGCTCCCTGACCTCGGCCTTCGACATGAAGCCCGGCGATCACGTCTGCGCCACTTTCGATCGGCTCGGCTCGGTCAGTGTCCGGTTCGCGTAGAGTTTTGCTCGAAGCAGAGCGCAAGCCGAATTCAGTTCCGCCCCTTCTCTCGCAGCGAAGCGGGAGAAGGAGATGATGGATACGCCGAGCCGGCCGGTTTTTCGGACGCCGCTCAATTTCATGGCGGCGGCAACGGTGTTTTTCGTCGGTGGACTGGTCGCCGCGCCGTTTGTAATCGGCGAGGCGATCACCTTCTTTTATCAACCCCATCTGCTCGCCCTGGTGCATACCTTCACCCTTGGCTGGGTCACCGCGACGATTATGGGGATCATGTATCGCTATGTGCCGGCCTTAACGCACACACGCATCCGGTTTCCACGTCTGGCGGCGGCGCAGTTTGTGATCTTCATCATTGGCGCGCTCGGCATGATCGGTCATTTCGCGATCGGCTCCTGGGTCGGACTGTGGTGGTCGGCGATCGCGATGGTCGCGGCGGTAATTCTGTTCGCGATCAATTTAATCCCATGCGTTGCGCCGCGCTTCGGAACGGGAATCGCCGAGAGCGGAATCATGATCGCGATAGTTTTCCTGCTGGCAGCCGCGATTTGGGGCCTGCTGCTTGCACTCGACAAGACTTACAATTTTCTCGGCGGCGATTTGCTGAGCAATCTCGGCGGTCACGTGGCGCTGGCCGCAGTGGGATGGGTGATGGTCGCGGTCTGCGCCATCTCTTATCGGATGGTGCCAGCCTTTGTTCTGCCGTCGAAACCAATTCCGCGTGCTGCGCTGTGGCAATTGTACGCACTTGCAATGGGCGCGGCGGCGCTGGCGACGGTGCTGATCGCGCGCCGCGGTGGCGCGCTTATCCTGGGCGCGGCAGTGGTGGCCGCGATAGCTGTTTATCTCGCGATCATGGCGTCCGTCATGATGACCAGACGGGGACCGATCGACTGGACGATGCGCCATGCCCTGTGCGGAATGGGATGGCTGATAGTTGCCAGTGTCCTCGGGTTGATACTTGATGCCGCCGGCGCGGACACGGTGACCGGTAATCGCGCGGCATGTGGGTTCGCCGCGGCCGGGCTGCTCGGATGGGTCAGCAATTACATCATTGGAATGTCGTACCGGCTGACGCCCGGATTGGTTGATCGAGTGCGAGCGGATTCGGGCTGGCGCGCCGTATCAGGCAAACGGATGTCGTCGGTGATCGCGCCGATGCATCCGCAGCTATGGATCTGGTCGCTGTTCAACCTCGGCGTGGCCGCGGCGACGATCGGATTGGTGGTGGCGAATATCGTGCTTGCCGAAATTGGCGCGGCGGCCTGCGCGGCCGCCGCGATTATCTACGCTGCGCTGATGTGCGCGATCCTGGCTAAGGCATATCGCGCTGGCGCATCGAACTTGCAGCCCGGCTAGAGCCGCCCGCGATCGGCCATGCCCATCGTCGCAGGCATTTGGAACTCGTGGCCCCAGATGTCTTTGGTGTAGTACTCCGTCTGATGGGTTGAGGGACGTGCGCCGGAGCCGTACTCCAGCAGCCATCCCGACGGATTCACCATATAGAACGACAACATGCGATCGTTGGTATGCTTGCCGAGCGTGATCGCGATCGGGATGTTGCGCTGCTTCACGATGTCGTACGTATAGCCCACATCATCGAGATCGTTGCTCTCGATCATCAAATGATTGATACGTTTCTCCATCGGACCAAGCCCGAAGGCGATTGAGTGGTCGCGCTCGTTGCAATGCATGAAGTAGGGCGTAACTTTTCCGTGGCCCGGAACTGACAGCTTGTATTCCACGGTCCCGCGCATCCCGAGCACGCGGCTGTAGAACTGCTGCGAGGCATCGACATTGTCGGACCGAATGATCGTGTGACCGATTCCGCCCGCTCCGGTGTAAAAGCGTCCGAACATCCGGCGCCCCGGATAAAACGGCATGGCTGGTTCGAGATGGGGTCCATGAAAGAGTTCCAGCGGATTGCCGGAAGGATCTTCGAGCTTGATCAACCCGAGCACGTGCCGTTCTTCGCATTCCTTTTCGGAACACACCCGATGCGGCACCTCCATGCTGCGCAGATGATCCTCCATCTCTTTCAACTCGTCCTGACCGGCGACGCGAAGACCGAGATAGGCCAGATCGTCTTTGCCGTTAACGTGCAGGGCGATTCGATGGTGCCATTCATCCATCCGTAGATAGAAGCGATCGCCTTCGCCGTCGTCGAGCCATTCGAAGCCGACCACCTCGGTAGCGTATTCCTTCCATGCTTTCGGGTCGCTGATATAAACCCCGAGATAGCCTAATTCCGTAATTTTGGGCATTGTAGATAAAGTCCTCCGCTAGCCAATATCTCTCATAAAATTGGCTTAAGTATCAAGTTGAGTAAAAAATCGCGACGGCTAGTGTTCACCCGGTTTCGATGGTTTCAGTTCTGAACCGGCATCTCGCTGAGCACGGTAATGCTGGCGGCCAGATTAGGATCGCTGCAGGCATATTCCGCGATTGCATGTACCATGTCGGCGAGCTGATTTTTCGTGATCGTCCAGCGGCGCGAGTCTTTATGTAATCCGGTTTCCCGATGAAGCAACCTCACCTCGACGTAAACGACCGGCCATTCGACCTCGTCCAGAAAGCGATCAACATCCTTTCTGCACGAATCCAGATTCAATGTATTCAGGGCCAAAACTACGCCCGCCATTGAGCCGTAACCCCCTTGTCCAAATAATTCCTGCCACCTTGAGTGTCATACCGCCTTGGATGGATCGCGCAGGTACTCCTCAATGAATTCGATCCGATCATTACCCCAAAAAATCTGATTGTCCACCAGGAAAACCGGGACGCCGAACACGCCTCGCGCCTTGGCCGACTCGGTTTCCTGCTCATATTGACGCACGATTGCGTCTTCATCAATTCCACGCAGCAGTTGGTCGGGAGCCAGACCGGCCGCCTTCGCAATGTCGATCAGGGTCTCGTTCTGATCCGGGTTTTTGCCGTGACCCCAGACCGCATTATATGCGGCGTGCAGGTATTCCATCTCATGGTTCTGCGTCCGGGCCCACAGAAATCCGCGATTGGCGCGGGCCGATTTCAACTCCTGCGGCATGATGAGCGGAACTCCATAGCGCCGAGACCATCGGTTCAAGTCGGCAATCAGCGCCTTAAATTTAGCCGGGATGTTGCGGTTGAACGGACCATTGTTACCCGCCGCGAATCTTACCGCCACCAGGTCCACCGGATGGTAAACGAAATTAGCCTCGCCCTTGAAGCGGCGCGCCACGTCGGGAAGATGAATCGATGCGAGATACGCATACGGACTCATCAGGTCGAAGTAGAAGTCAACTGTTTTCATGCCATACTCTGCTTTTTATTTCAGCGTTTTCATCTGGCCGCGATTACAGGCCTTCAACCGCGATCATGTTGGCGGCAGAAGCTGATTGCCGTTTTGCGATCAACGGTTTGTATTCCGGCGAGTTGTACCAGCGCTTGATCGCATCCATCGAGGGAAATTCCAGCACCACCACACTTTTCGGCTTCCAGTTGCCCTCGAAAACCTCGAACGGGCCGTTGCGAACGATCGGCTTGCCACCATATTGCGCGATAGTGGCGCCGACATCGCGGCGATATTCCGCAAATGCTTCGGGATTTTTGATATCAAGATCGACAATTAAATAAGCGGACATTATTTTGACTCCTTCTTTATCTTGGTGGGCGACTCTGTGTGACTGGGTTAACATTCCAGTTACCGAAGATCGAAATCAAAGTAAACCTTTATAGAACGCTCAGCCGCGCCGGCTGAATTGACGTGCGCGGAGCCACGGAAATCAGGCCACTTCAGAACCCGCGAGTGGCGGGTGGACGTTGCATCTACTTATGTAAGGCCTGCCTGATGGCGGCATCACACATCGAAGAATTTCCGCGCAGGCCGGGTTCGGTCAGACCGCGCGATCGAGGCAATGCCGGATGGACGGCATCAGTTCCGCGGCGAAAAATCGCATCGAGGCGGCGGTGGCTTCCAGGGGAATTCCGCCGCAGTCGATGTTCAAGGCCAGGCTGTCCGGGCGCAGGCGTTCGATCACCGCGATCATTTTTTTATCCAGCGTGTCGCGATTGCCCCAAAAGGCCAGATAGCGTGGAAATTCGGCCAGCACGCGGGACTCGCAGACTTTCGGATCCGACATCGCTTCAAACAGCGAGCCGATCTCGCGATAGGCGCTGTACTGCTCTCCGAACTTGTGCGTATAGCCGATCATGTTGCGCGCGAATACTTTCATCTGCATCGCCAGCCCTCGCGCGCCCATCGCTATCGCCGCACGTTCATCGGGCAGGCCGTAAAAATTCACGCCTAAAAGAATTTTGCCCGGATCATTCCAGAGTTTTCGATACTCCTCGCGGTAAGTCTTGATCAGCATCTCGACCGCTTCGATCGGCGTTCCGAGATAGGCCGGAATTAATATGCCAAAACGATGCGAAGCGGCCTCGACCGCGGACGAGGGACTGATCGAAACCGCAAAATAGACTTCCGGGTGCGGTTGGATGAATTGCGGCAGCAGTTCGAAATCGTGCATGCGCCAGAATGTTCCGCCGATGGTATGCCGCGCGTGCGGCGCGTCGAGGATCGTCCGCACCATCGAACAGAACTCGGATGCGCGCGCTTTCGACTCGTTCTGATCCAGGCCCAGACGCTCATAAAGCCAAGGATGACCGCGCCCGATCCCGATCATGACACGTCCGCCGCTCAGCACGTCGGCGGCGGCGAAATCCGATAGCGCCATCGCCGGATGATGAAACGGCGCGATAGTGATTCCGGTTAGAACTTTTATTCTCTCGGTGCGCGCGGTTTGGGCCAGGAACAGGGCCAATGGATCGGGCACTACGGAAAAGGTTGAGTCGGCGTGATCGAGCCCGTAGCTCTGGGTGGTCGAGAAGAAGTCGAAGCCGAGGCGATCGCCCATCACTATCTGCTCGCCCAACTCGCGATAATAGGGATGCGGGCTGCGGCCGGGCGTTAACGATCCTTCGCTGAAAAGTCCGATTGAAGCCATGCGATTTCCATTGAGTTAGGGCCCTGGCGGACAAGCGACGGGCGCCCCGCAAGGACGCCCGTCGCGCATACCGTCGCGATGAAACGGACGTTCTACATGCGTTTGTCGAGTTCGGCCCAGCGCTGACCCGCGACGCGGGCGCCCTCGCGTACCTCTTCGGGAACCACATGATAAGGCGGCCGGCAGGGTCCGGCCTTCATCCATCCGGCGGCGTTCATA